>NZ_JBFUGN010000621.1:0-3710 GCF_056402895.1 Rhizobacter sp. P3_B12
GTCGAGCACGGCGTGCTGGGTCATGCGCCGAGACCTCGCAGCTCACGCCGTTCACCGCGCCAGGCCGTGTGGTTGCCGGATCCAGACAGGCCGCTCGCCAGCACGTCCGACGCCGCGGCCGGGTCGGCGCCGATCGGTGTCGGCAGGCCTTCGCGTTGCGGCGTCGCGATGCGCATCGCCGAATCCAGCGCACTCCACGAATCGACCAGCAAGGGCATCGCCTTCTCGGTCGGTGCRCTGCTCGACRACGCSGTCACCGTGATCGGCACCGTGCTGCCATCGGCCAGCCTGATCGTCTCGATCTTGTTGGCCGTGCCGACGTACCAGTTCGTGATCGTCAGCTTGTCGGCYGTCACGCCGCTGATGCCCAGCACCAGGTTGTTGCCGCTGCGCGTCTGCGTGAGCTGCGCGGCGGTGACGCCGGTGGCGATCTCGATGCGGTCGCTGCCGCCCGCATCGGTGATCGTATCGAGGCCGTCGCCGCGGCCCCAGCGGTAGACGTCGTTCGAGCTGGTCGAGGTGTCCGTCATCGTGTCGTTGCCGGCGCCGCTGCTGTAGGTGTCGCTGCCCTCCAGGCCCTTCAGCACGTTGACGCCCGCATTGCCGAACAGCAGGTTGTCCAGGCCGTTGCCGGTGCCATCGATCGCGTTGCTGTTGAGCAGCGTCAGGTTCTCGACGAAGTTGCCCAGCGTCCAGGTGATGGTGCTGTTGACCGTGTCGGTTCCGCCCCCGGTCAGCTCGGTGGTGGCCTCGTTGGCGGTGTCGACGTAGTAGGTGTCGTTGCCGGCACCACCGGTCATGTTGTCCAGCCCGCCCAGGCCGTCGAGCACGTTGTTGCCCGCGTTGCCCACCAGCGTGTTCGCCGCCGTGTTGCCCTTCCCATCGATGTTGGCATTGCCCTTGAGCGTCAGCGTCTCGACGTTCGCGGCCAGCGTGTAGGTGGTGGCGGTGGACTCGACCGCATCCGTGCCACTGCTGGCCGCTTCGATGATGCTGTCGTTCGTGTCATCGACCACGTAGGTGTCGTTGCCCGCACCGCCACTCATCGCGTCCGCCCCTGCGCCGCCGTCCAGCCGGTTGACGCCGCCATTGCCGGTGAGCGTGTTGGCCTGGTCGTTGCCCGTGCCGTTGACGTTCGAGCTGCCCGTCAGCGTCAGCGCCTCGATGTTGGCGGACAGCGTGTAGCTGACGTTGCTCTTCGCCGTGTCGGTGCCTTCGCCCGCGTTCTCGACGATGACGTCGTCCGTGTTGTCCACCGTGTAGGTGTCGTCGCCGGCACCGCCGCGCATCGTGTCGACACCCCCCAGGCCGTTCAGCGCATTGGCGCCGGCATTGCCTACCAGCACATTGCCCGTCCCGTTGCCGGTGCCGCCCAGGTTGCCAGCACCGGTGAGCGTCAGGTTCTCCAGCGTCGCCGCCAGCGTCAGCGTGACGGCGGATTCGACGGTGTCGGTGCCCTCGCCGTCGTACTCGTTGATGTTGTCCTGCGTGCTGTCGATGACGTACGTGTCGTCGCCCAGGCCGCCGTACAAGCTGTCGATGCCGGCACCGCCCTCCAGCCGATCCTTGCCGGCGTCGCCGATCAGCATGTCGTTGCCGTCGCCACCGAGCAGCGTGTCGTTGCCGATGTTGCCGCGCAACCAGTCGTTGCCGCCGAGGCCGGTCAGCGTGCTGTCGATGGGGAGCGCTTCGAGGTTGTCGTCTCCCTCGGTGCCGGTGATCTGGCTGAGCAGTTGGTTGATCTGCGACTGGCCCCACACCGTGCCGTCCGCAAAGCGGATCTCCTCCACGTGACCGGCGGTGCTTGCGTCGGGCAGGAACCAGTCGGTGACGCGGATCGTGTCGCCGGTGACGGCATGGGTGAGCACGAGGTCGAAATTGTCCTTCTTGCCGCGGATGTCGGAGGCCAGCACGCCGGACTGGAAGACGACCGCATCGACGGCACCGTCATCCACCGCGTTCATCTCGCCTGCGACGAAGTTCTCGTCGCGCTTGATCTCCGACACCACGTCCTGGCCCCAGTTCGCGCCGAAGACGTACTGGTCGGCCCCTGCACCGCCAACGAGCGTGTCGTCGCCTGCGCCGCCACTGAGCGTGTCGGCACCGCCGGCGCCCTTGAGCACGTCGTTGCCTGCATCGCCGGTCAACGCATCCGCAGCGCCCTGGCCGAACAGCTGGTCGTCGCCGTCGCCGGCCGACAGTGCGCCACCGCTGGCCGAGGCGATCAGCAGGTCGGTTCCCGTCGTCGCCTGCGCCATCGAACTGCGGCCGAGGCCGGCGACGATCGCATCGCGCGTGAGCCGCGTGCGATCGGGCAGCAGGATGGAGTCGAGGTCGGTGCGGACCTGGTTCGGGCCCGAGAAGAAGTCCTCGATCGTCAACGCATCGGCGCTGCCGTCGAGCGCGATCACGAGCGAGGTGTCCTGCTGCGTGAAGCGCAGACGGCTCGCATCGGTGCCCACCGCCAGGCCGATCGCCGACAGGCCCTGCTTCGAGCCCTGCCACGACGCCTCGCTGCGCGCGCCTGCGGGGCTCAACCGGTCCACGCCCGCACCTTGGCCGAACTGCACCTGCACATACGAGGACACGTTGCCGGTCTGCCTGAGGGTCAGCGTGTCGTTGCCGCTTCCGCCATCGAGCAGCGCGTAACTGGCATCGCGGATCTCCAGCATGTCGTCGCCCGCGCCGCCCAGCAGGGTGTCGTGCCCGCCGTAGCCGCGCAGCGTGTCGTTGCCGTTGCCGCCGTCGAGCTGGTCGTAGGAGTCGAGGTAGTCGTAGCGCTGGTTGAAGGAGCTGTAGGTGACGCCGGCGAAGTCCAGCGACTCGAGGCGGTCGTCGCCATCGCCGCCCTGGATGGCATTGTTCGCCTTGCTGCCGTACAGCACGTTGTTGCCGGCGTTGCCCAGCACGTCGATGTTGCCGAGCAGCGCGCCGGCGCGCAGGTTCTCGACGTTCGCATGGTCGGCGAGCGACAGCCGCGTGGCCGCGATGCCGGCCAGGCTGTCGACGATCACCGTGTCGGTGCCGCCGTCGGCCGCCTCGACCACCGTGTCGTTCACCCCGATGCGGTAGGTGTCGTTGCCGCCCTGGCCCGTCAGCACGTTGGTCGCGGTGTTCTGCGAGCTGTCGAAGGTGTTGTCCAGCGCATTGCCGCCGCCGCTGGTGGCCGCGCTGCCGCTCAGCGTCAGCATCTCCAGGTTGGCACCGAGCGTGTAGCTTTGCGTCGAGATCACCCGGTCCTGCGTGGACAGTTGCGTGCCGTCGCCGAGGACCGCCCTCTCGATCACGACGTCGCCCACATCGTCGACCAGGTAGGTGTCGTCGATCATGGTGCCCATCATCGTGTCGGCACCCGCACCGCCGTCGATCAGCGTGCCGGCGATCGGCGCACCGCTCACCCAGTTGAAGTTCGCGCCGCCCGTCTGCAGGTCGATCACGTTGTTGCCGGTGTTGCCGGTGTACGCGTAGCGCAGCACGTCGGTCGAGCTGTAGGTGATGCCGGTCGCCTTGATCAGCGAGCCGATGTAGAGGTTCTCGACCTGGTCGGGCAGCGTGACGCTGAAGAGGTTGCTTTGCAGCGTGTCGGTGCCCTGCCCGGCGAGTTCGCCGACGTTGGGCGTGACCGCCGTGAAGAAGCTCGCATTGACCGATCCGTAACGCGTGCGATCGAGAACGCGGTACCAGTCGTTGCCGGCGCCGCCGTACAAGGT
>NZ_JBFUGN010000622.1:0-3698 GCF_056402895.1 Rhizobacter sp. P3_B12
GGAAGGTGCCGCCGTCCAGCAGCGGCGCTTCCGCCTCGAACGGCAGCGCCCAGGGCCGCCGCGCGGGCGCCAGCAGGAAGTTCAGCGTCTGGTGCAGCAGGTAGAGCGGGAACACCGCCTCGGCGAGGGTCTTGCGCAGCGGGTGGTCGGCGTTCCAGTGCCGGTGGGCGAAGCCGATGGCGGCGACCAGCGCACCCCACTGCAGCACGCAGAACGCGAGCCCCCGCAGCCACGGCCAGCCGGCCCCCGACATCAGCAGCCCTTGCAGCGCGAGCCAGCTGGCCACGGCCGACAGCAGGGCCCACCAGCGCCAGCGTTGCGCATCTTCCGCCAGGCGGCTGGCCTGCGCCAGTGCGGCGCCGAACGCGAACATCGCCAGGTACTGGCCGTGCAGGAACCAGTCGTCGAGCAGCGCATGCGTGGCCGGGAAGCGGCGTGCCATCAGCAGGCGCCACCCGAACAGCAGCGCGAGCGGCAGCCACAGCAGGTGCGGGCCGGCCAGTGCGCGGGCACCGAGCTGCGCGATGCCTTGCAGCAAGCCGGGCCGCCAGCGCAGCGCGCCCCACAGCAGCAGCGTGTAGGCGAACAGGTAGGGCAGGTACCACAGGTGGTTCCAGGTCGGCAGCACCAGGCAGCCGTGCACCGCATCGCAGAAGCCGCTGCCGCCGCGCAGGTAGAGCGGGATGAAGTCGAGGTAGCTGCCGGCGTAGCCGTAGCGGCGCTGCACCTCCAGCCAGGACTGCGGCGGCACGATCACCAGCATGCCGAGCAGCAGGGGCAGCAGCAGCCGCGCGCTGCGCTGGCGCAGCCAGGCGAACGAGGGGGCGCGGCCGGTGCCCAGCATCAGCGCGGTGGCGGCGCCGGAGACGATGAACAGCAGGTCCATGCGCCAGGGCGAGCTGAGCATCATCCACGGCTCCAGTGCGGTGTGCCACTGCGGGCTCTTGATGTGCCAGTCCCAGCTCACGTAGTACATGCCCACGTGGTACGGGACCAGCAGCCCGAAGGCGGCGATGCGCAACCAGTCGAGGTAGAGCAGGCGCGCGGGTGGGGTGGAGGTGTCCGTCATGGCAAGGCCTTTCGCAGGGCGGTGCGACAAGGCTGGGGCCGGGCCGCGCCGGCGCACAGCGCGGCGGGACGAAGCGCCCCGGGCAGGGGGCGAGGTGGATCAGCGCGTGGCGGCCAGGCGCGCGACCAGGTCCTCACGGTACTGGCGGCTGCACGGCGCGGTCGGCCCGCCACGCAGCGTGATGCGCGCATCGCCCTTGCCGAGCGGTTCGAGCTGCGTCACGTGGGCCAGCGCGACCGCGGCACCGCGGTGCGTGCGCACGAAGCCGGGGCCCAGGTCGGCGAGCAGGCCCGACAGGGTGCGGCGCAGCAGCGGTGCCCGATCGGGGGTGTGCAGCACGACGTAGTTGTCGGCGGCTTCGAGCCACAGGATGTCGGCCACCGCGACCACCTGCGTGCGGCCGCGGTCGGCCACCAGCAACTGCGCCGGCTGCAGTGGCGGGCGCGGCGCGCCGAGCCGCTCGCGCAGCCGCTGCAGCGCCTGCGCGAGGCGCTGCGGCTCGACCGGCTTCAGCAGGTAGTCGACCGCGGCGGCGTCGAAGGCCTGCACCGCGTAGCGGTCGTGCGCGGTGACGAAGACGATGGCGGGCGCCGGCTCGGGCAACGATGCGGCGACGTCGAGGCCGCTCGCGCCCGGCATCTGCACGTCGAGGAACAGCGCATCGGGCGCCTGCGCGGCGATCGCCGCCAGTGCTTCCGCGCCGTCGCGCGCCTGGCCGATCACCTCGACATCGGCGAACGCGAGCAGCAGGCGGCGCAGGCGCTCGCGCGCCGGGGTTTCGTCGTCGACGATCAGCACCCGCATGGCAGCTCGATGCGGGCCAGCACGCCGCCGCCGTCGCGCGCCTGCAGCGTGAGCGAGGCGCTGTCGCCATGGCGTGTCAGCAGCCGCTGCCGGAGGTTGCCGAGGCCCACGCCCCAGGACACATCGGGGCCAGGGGGCAGCTCGCCGGCGTCGTCCTGCACCTCCAGGCACAGGCGCGCACCGGCGCGGCGTGCACTCACGACGATGCGGGTGGGGGCCAGGCGACGCTCGACACCGTGGCGGAAGGCGTTCTCGAGCAGGGGTTGCAGCAGCAGCGACGGGACCTTGCACGGATGGGTGGCGGGGTCGATGTCGAAGATGACGTCGACGCGCTCGGCGAAGCGCTCGCGCATGATGGACGCGTAGGCTTCGAGCAGCGTGAGCTCGTCGGCCAGCGTGGTCTCGGGGTGGCGCGCCAGGTCGGTGGCGGCGCGCAGCAGCGCGGCCAGGCGCATCAGCAGCGTGTCGGCCAGCGCCGGGTCGGTGTGGATCGTCGAGGCGATCGTGTTGAGCGCGTTGAACAGGAAATGCGGCTCGATCTGCTGGGCCAGCTGCAGCAGCTGCGCGCTTTGCGCCAAGCGCCGCTCGCGTTCGAGCCGCAGCCGCGCCGAGGCCAGTGCCGCATGCGAGCGCAGCCCGAAGACGATCGCGACGAACAGCAGGTAGAACATCGAGAACTTCAGCGCCTCGTAGCGGAACACCACCGGCCACGGGTCGTGCGTGTAGGCCTCGCCGGCGAGTGCGTGGACCGCGTGGCGCAGCCCGAACACCGCGCCGATGAAGCAGGGCGCGGCCAGCGGCAGCCAGGCCAGGCTCGCGGCGAACCAGCGCCACGGGCGGTTCAGCAGCTCATCGAGACGCCCGGCTCGCCGCCATTGCAGCCAGACGATCAGGCTGGACACGAGCATCGAGCTGCCTTCCCACAGCAGCGGTTTCCAGACGGCGGTGCCGCCCCGGCGCAGGTGGTCCTGCACGCCGATGGTCATCATCAGCACCCAGAACAACGCCCAGGCGATGCCGAAGGCGAGACGCGGTATCGCTGCCGCGTCGTCGTGATCCCTGTCGGTGGAGAAAGAGGAGAGGGCCGTCATGCTCCCGCATTGTTGCCCCGGGGTCCGCCGGGTGCCATGGTTCGAGGGTGAACCGGGCCCGGGCGGGGGTGAGACGGCTCAGGCCTCGGCCTTGGTCTTCGTGCTCTTCTTGGGGGCGGCGCCGGCGCGGGGGCCGTTGGCAAACAGGGCCTCGATCTTGGCGTCGTGCTCCATCAGGTCGGCGGCGACGCCGCGCAGCTTGTCGGCACGCGCGAACACGCGGCGTTGCAGCTGGGCGATACCAGCCGACTGTTCAACGCGTTGCAGGACGGTACCGGGGTCAATGGTCGATTCGAAGGGGTTGTTGACGTAGGTCGTGTCGTACATCGGGGTCTTCTCTTGTTTGTTGGCTCTGTCAACGCCGACCGCTGTTTGCCACCAGACGGCCGCGCGCGCCTCCCAACGGGGGCAGGGCGCGGATTCTCGCCGATGGCTCGCCGCCTGCGAAGCCCCGGCGGCGTATTGAAGGGACTCTCGGTGTGTCGCGGCATTTCAGAGAATCCCGACAAAACTCGAGGGTCTATGGTGTTGACGATTCRAACAGGGCTGTGCACAATCGTGGGCTTCGCTGATGACAAATCAACGAAGCGACCCAACAACAGATTGGTTTCGGCAGGCGGCGAAAGCGGCGGCAGAAAAAAATCAAACAAGTTGTTGAAGTCGAGCAAAAAGGTGCTACAGTCTAAGGCTGCGCTGAACGAGATAGATCGGACAGCAAAGCAAGACGGTTTGAC
>NZ_JBFUGN010000623.1:0-3681 GCF_056402895.1 Rhizobacter sp. P3_B12
ATGCTGTACGGCGCGCTGTGCTGCTTCATCGCGGCGCTGGCCGGCGGGCAGCCGATGGCGCTGCCGGCCGTCGCGTCGTGGTGGATCGCGCTGCCGACGCCCGACAGCAGCACCGCGCCGACCGTGAACAGCGCGCCCAGGGTGGTGCCCGCCGCATCGCGCGCCTGGCCGAACTCCGGCCAGAAGACGAGGGCGACGCCGGCCAGCCCGAGCAGGCCGCCGGCGACGAAGCGCGGAGAGACCGCGACGCCGAACAGCCAGCGTGCGCCGAGCCCGGTGATCAGCGGCGAGGCCGAGTAGCTGACCGCGACCAGCCCCGACGGCAGCAGCCGCTCGGCGTGGTAGACGCACAGGTACGACACGCCGTACAGGAACATGCCCTGCAGCGCGAACCAGACGTGCTGGCGCGGCGCGAAACGCAGCGAGATGCCGCGCGCCGCGGCGAACGCGAGGATCACCGCGCTGGCCAGCGCGAAGCGCAACGCGACGCCGAACTCCGGCGTCGTGACGCCGACCTGGTACGTGATCGCATGCCAGGTCGTGCCCCAGGTCAGCACGCAGGCGGCGAACAGCTGCCAGTTGCGAAGGCGCGCCACGTCAGGCGCCGCTCAGAAACGGATGCTCGCGCTGCCCGCCAGCCCGCTGCGCAGCCCGCACTCGATGCCCTCGACGATCACCGCGTTCATGCCGAAGGTGATCTTGCCGTCGAGTCGCTCATCAGCGCGGTAGGTCGACAGCGTGTCGCCCGGCTCGTGCCCCGGCTCGCCGGTCTCGGGGTCGACGTTCGGGATCGGGCAGCGTGGGCAGGGCTTGACCAGGCGCAGCCGCACCGGCCCCTCGGGCGTGTCGAAGCGGATCTCGTCGAGGAAATCCTCGCCGTGCGCGTCCAGCCCGTCGAGCACCAGGTTCGGCCGGAAGCGCGCCATCGTCACCGCGGCCACGTCCTTGCGTGCGAGGCGCTCGTTCAGCTCGTCGAGCGAGGCCTGCGAGACCACCAGCAGCGGAAAGCCGTCGCTGAATGCGTTCTCGGCATCGATGTCGCCGCTCCACTGCTTGCTCGACAGCCGCTTCTGCTCGGGGTCGAAGCGCGCCAGGCGCAGCGGGAACTTCACGTCGCCGTTGCCCTGCACCGCCAGGAAATCGCTGAACCATTGCGCCGCCAGGTCGCCCATGTCGTAGGCCGCGACGGTGTCGTTCCACACGGTGACCTGGCGCGGCGCCTCCACCGCATCGAGCGCCAGGTGCAGCGCCAGCATGCCGGGCGCGCGCAGCACCAGCTCGGTGTGCTTCAGCGTCGTGCGGATCAGCGCCATGCGCGGCAGTTCGCGCTGGCTCACGAAGCGGCCGGCGGCATCGACCACCATCCACGCGCGGTCGAACTCGAGCCCGGTCTCGATCAGCAGCGATTCGTCGAGCGCCACGCCGGCACAGCTCTTCACCGGGTACACGTGCACGCTGCGCAGCGTCACCTGCACATCCCCTTCCGCCAGCTCGCTCACTTGAACAGCCCCTTCAGCTTGTCTTTCAGTTGGTCCTTGGTCGACGGCTGCGGCCCCGAGGCCGCGCCGCTCGCCGCCGACGGCAGGCCGAGCTTGCCGCGCAGGCTTTCCTTGAGTYTCTCCTCGGCCTTGCCGGTGACTTCGCTCTTCAGCACCTGGGCGGCGATCTGCGACCACTGGATCTTCCAGTCGATCGCGTCCAGCGGCCCGGTCAGCAGCACCGGCACGGTCACGCCCTTCAGGGCCGCGAGGTCGGCGCCGTCCTGGCCCTTCGTGGTGTTGGCGACCGTGGCACGCGCGGTGTAGTCGATGCGGCTGCGGCCGATGTCGACCATGCCCGAGCCGTTGAGCCGCAGGAACGGGCTCTTGGCATCGAGGTCGGCGTTGCGCGCGATGCCGTCGGTGATCACGAAGCTGGCCGTCAGCTCCGAGAAATCGGTCTTCTCGGCCACGTTCGATTTCTGCGCGCTGTCCTGCTTCATCGACAGCGCCGCCTTGGCCTGGCGCAGGCTCTTCGCGAGGTTGATGCCCTTGATCGCGCCATCACGCAGCTGCAACGCGGCGGTGCCTTTCAGCCGTGCCTTCATCTCGTTGACGCTGCGCCCGGCCGTTTCGATGTCGGCGACCACGCGGCCGGTGCCTTCGAGGATGTCCTTCTTCGCGACATCCTTCAGCAGCGTGTTGACGTTGACGCCGGTGGCCGTCGCCTTCACCGCGACGCGGCTTGCGCGCGCATCGGCGAACGCGGTCGCGTCGAGCACGCCGCCCCAGGTCTTGCCGTACAGCTTGCTGACGCGCAGCATGCCGCCCTGCAGCGAGGCATCGAGCGCGGCGTCGCTGACGCGGTAGGTCTGGTACGCGAAGCTGCCGATGCGCAGGCTGAATTCGCCCTGCAGCGCGCGCAGCGGCGACAGGTCGACGGGGGTGTCGGCGGCCGGCTTCTCGGTGGCGGCGGGCGCCGGGGCGGGTGCCGTGCTGGACGGCGGCAGCAGCCGGTTCAGGTCCAGCGCCTCGAAGTTGGCCGACGCCTTCACGGTGATCGGCGTGCCGGCCAGCGTGACGGCGCCTTCGCTGCGGAACGGGTTGGCGTTGATCTGCCCGGCCAGCGTCCAGTGCGCCGCCTGCGGCGATGCGTCGGCCTTGCCGCGCATGTCCAGCACCAGCGGCTGCAGCGACGGTTCCTGGATCTTCAGCTGGGCGGCCAGCGCGTCGAGCGCGAAGGCACTCTTGGCCGGTTGCAGCTGCAGGTCGGCGCGCACCGTGCCGGCCAGCTCGCGCTGGCCGGTGTTGCCAGGTCCCGTGCCCTTCATGCTGCCTTTGAACGTGGCCTCGAAACCGGGCACCTTGACCATGTCGAAGCTGCCGCCCGGCGCCGCCGACTTGAAGCTCGCATCGACCGCCGTCGGGCCCTCGAGCGACAGCTTGCCGCTCAGCGCGCTGCCGGTCAGCGCCTCGCCCTTCACGTTCAGCTCGGGCCAGTCGAGCGTGGCCGACAGCGGCTGGCCGCCCTGCGTGCCGGCCAGCTTGACCTGCAGCGCATTGAGCGACAGGTTGCGCGCCGCCGGGTCGAACGCGAAGTGCTTGATCTGCACCCGGCTGCCCGCCAGCTTCAGCGAACCGAGCGTCGCGCCGAGGCCGAGGTCGAGGTCCTGCGCGTCGAGCGTGCCGCGCTGGCCGTCGTAGCCGAGCGCGCCCTGGATCTTCACGTCCATCGCCTGCACGCCGAACGCATCGCCCTGCCAGCCGAGCTGCATGTCGCGCAGCTTCACGCCCTGCTGCGCGAGCAGCAGCGTCAGCTTGGTCTCGCCGCTCAGCCGGCCCTTGACGGCCGGCGCCTTCATCGCCAGCTCGGCCTGCAGCTTGACCGGCGACTCCACCTGGTCGGCCAGCCGGCCGGTGTGCAGCGAGTTCAGCGTGACCTCGCCGGAGAGCTGGTCGCGCTCGTCGCGCAGGCTCAGCCGCAGGTCGTCGAGCTGCACGCTGCTGACGTCGAAGCGCAGCGGCGCGCCCGAGGCGGCGGCCTGGCTGGCCGGCGATGCCGGGGAGCCCGGCGGCGGCGCGTCGCCGGCGAGCAGGTCGTCGATGTTGGTCTTGCCCTGCGCATCGCGCCGGTACACCAGGCGCAGGCCGCGGGCGCTGACGGGGTCGACCACCAGCTGCCGGCGCAGCAGCGGCAGCACAG
>NZ_JBFUGN010000624.1:0-3679 GCF_056402895.1 Rhizobacter sp. P3_B12
CGACAGGATCGCGATCGATGCGGTGGCATACACCATCGAGGTGTAGCCGAACAGGCGCTTGCGGGCGAAGGCCGGCACGATGTGGCTCACGATGCCGAACGCCGGCAGGATCATGATGTACACCTCGGGGTGGCCGAAGAACCAGAAGATGTGCTGGTACATCACCGGGTCGCCGCCGCCGGCGGGGTTGAAGAAGCTGGTGCCGAAATGGCGGTCGGTCAGCGTCATCGTGATCGCACCGGCCAGCACCGGCATCACCGCGATCAGCAGGTAGGCGGTGATCAGCCAGGTCCAGCAGAACATCGGCATCTTCATCAGCGTCATGCCGGGCGCGCGCATGTTGAGGATGGTGACGATGATGTTGATCGAGCCCATGATCGAGCTCGCGCCCATGATGTGCATCGCGAAGATGCCGGCATCCATCGACGGACCCATCTGCAGCGTCAGCGGCGCATAGAGCGTCCAGCCGGCCGCCGGCGCACCGCCGGGCATGAAGAACGAACCCACCAGCATCAGCGCGGCCGGGATCAGCAGCCAGAAGCTCAGGTTGTTCATGCGCGCGAACGCCATGTCGGGCGCGCCGATCTGCAGCGGCACCATCCAGTTCGCGAAGCCGACGAAGGCCGGCATGATCGCGCCGAACACCATGATCAGCCCGTGCATCGTCGTCAGCTGGTTGAACAGCTGCGGGTTGACGATCTGCAGGCCCGGCTGGAACAGCTCGGCACGGATCAGCAGCGCCAGCATCCCGCCCACGATCAGCATCGTGAACGAGAACAGCAGGTACAGCGTGCCGATGTCCTTGTGGTTGGTCGCGTAGACCCAGCGGCGCCAGCCGTGCGGGTGGTGGTGGGCTTCGTCGTCATGCCCGGCGTGGGCGTCGTGGCCGTGGCCGTGCGGATCGAGAACTGCGCTCATGGGTAGCTTCCTTTGGGCGACTCTGGCTTGTTGCTTGCGTTATTGCTTGCGCTGCGCGAGCACTTCGGACGGCTGCACGGTCTGGCCGGTCTTGTTCGACCAGTTGTTCTTCGTGTAGGTGATGACTGCCGCAAGGTCGGTGTCCGACAGCTGCTTCCACGACGGCATCGCACCGTTGTTCTGGCCGTTCAGCACCACGTGGATCTGCTTGGTCTTGTCAGCGTCGAGCACCACCGGCGACTTGTCCAGCGGCTTGATCGGGCCGCCGCCCAGGCCGGTGGGCAGGTGGCAGGCGGCGCAGTTCGCGGCGTAGACCTTCTCGCCGCGCGCGAGCAGCGCGGGCTGCTCCCACACCTTGGCAGGATCGTCGGCAGCGGCCGCCATTTCCTTCTTCTTGCCATCGACCCACTTCGTGTAGTCGGCGGCCGAGACCACCTTCACGTGGATCGGCATGTAGGCGTGTTCCTTGCCGCACAGCTCGGCGCACTGGCCGTAGTAGTCGCCGATCTTCTCGGCACGGAACCAGGTGTCGCGCACGAAGCCGGGGATGGCGTCCTGCTTGATGCCGAACGACGGCACCATGAAGGCGTGGATCACGTCGGTCGCGGTGGTGATCACGCGCACCTTCTTGTCGACCGGCACGACCAGCGGGTTGTCGACCTTCAGCAGGTAGTCGTCGCCGGACGGCTTGCCGGAGTCGGACATCTCGCGCTGCGTCACGTCGAGCGTCGAGACGAAGCCGATGCCTTCGCCCTCGCCCTTCAGGTAGTCGTAGCCCCACTTCCACTGGATGCCGGTGGCCTTGATCGTCAGGTCGGCGGCGCTGGTGTCCTTCATCGCGACCACTACCTTGGTGGCGGGCAGCGCCATCAGGATCACGATGACGAAGGGCACGATGGTCCAGATGATCTCGACCGTGGTGCTCTCGTGGAAGTTGGCCGGCTTGGCACCCTTGCTCTTGCGGTGCTTGATGATCGAATAGAACATCACGCCGAACACGCCGAGGAAGATCACCACGCAGATGATCAACACGAAGTAGTGCAGCCAGCGCTGCTCGGCGGCGATCGCGGTGACCGGCGGGTGCAGGTCGAGCTGGTTGACGGCCGGTCCTCCCGGCAGGTCGTTGACGGCCATGGCAGCCGATGTGGCCAACGCGGCGCCCAGGCCCAGGCTGAGTTCTCCCGCCCGCTGCCAAAGTGTTTTCGTCTGCTTCATCATGGTCGTTTCAGTTTTCCCAAAATCACACCGGAGACGGCCGCGCCGCCCCTTGTTGCCAGCGCCGCAGCGCATGGCGCAATTCCTGCGCCAGCTGGCTGCGCAGCTCGGGCCGCACGAAGCGCCCCACCGCAATCCGCCGCCCCTGGCCCGACAACTCGATCAGCGACTGGTCGCCATGCGCCGGCTCCACCCGCACCCAGGCGGGCTGGAACTCCACCCGCTCGACCTGCGGCCCGTTCGCGACTTCCACCGTCAGCCGGTCATCACGCAGCACGATGCTCTCGCTGTCGGTCGCGTGGCGTGCGTACACCCACAGCGCCAGGCCCAGGGCTGACAGCTCGATCCAGGTGAAGGTCATGATCATTCGCGCCCCCTGGAACCAGAACATCGCGGCAATGCCCAGCGACAGGACGCACAACGACAGGTAGAACGCGAGCAGCTGCCTGGGCGCCATCGAGCAGTTGCGCTTGAGCAGCCAGTCGATCGACCAGCCTGCCGGGCCACCCTCCCCGCGGGATTCGTGACCGAAGCGAAACTCTGCCCGGGGTGCCGAGGGCTGCCACGCCGCCGACGAGCTTGTGGACATACTGCGCCTTCTCCAGTTGCCTCCAGAGATCTGTTCTTCGACGGACCCTCTCCGACCCGCGCTGCCGCACCCCTTGGCCGCGCACCCCGGACGAATCCGCATTTTTCAAGCCCGCGAGTTTAGCGCAGGCCGCCACGGCACGGCCCTCAGCGCGAACCCTGGCGCGCGCGCACCAGCGCACGCATGTCGTCCAGCGACACCGTCGTCTCGGCCGCCAGCGGCACGCGCGGCGGCGCCTTGAACGCGTGGCCGTAGGCGACTTCGAAGCTCATCGAGATGCGGCCGTCCGGCCCGGCCAGGCCCTGCAGCCCGGCGTGCAGGCGCTCGCGCCAGCGCGGCGTGCGCAGCCCGGCAAAGCGCTCCGGCGCCGCGTTGCCGCCCAGGCCGCGCAGTTCGGCGAGCAGCGCCTGCGGGCTCGCCCAGGTCAGCGTGATCAGCTCCTGGTCCATCACCGGATCGGCGAAACCGGCCTGCACGAGCATGTCGCCCAGGTCGTGCATGTCGACGAAATCGGCCGCCGGCACCGCCCAGCCGAGGCGGCGGTACAGCGCACGCAGCTCCTTCAGCGTGTCCGGGCCGAAGCACGAGAACATCGCGAAGCCGTCGACCGCCAGCGCGCGCTGCCACTGGCCGAGCACCACCGGCGGGTCGAACACCGCCTGCAGCATCATGTTGGCCCAGACCAGCTGCACGCTGCCGGGCTCGACCTGGTCGGCGGACAGCACCGTCACCGGCGCGCCGCTCCAGCGCTTGGGCGACCACCACGGCGCCTTCGCGAGCTGCGCGCTGCGCTCGCGCAGCGCCGGCGTCGGCTCGACCGCGATGCGGCGCGCCTGCGGGTAGGCGCGCGCCAGGTGCTCGGCACCGGCGCCGCCGAAGCTCCACCAGTCGGCGATCGCGTCCGGCTGCTTGCGCACGATCGCGAGCCGTTCGGCCATGCGCCGCGCGATCTCGCCG
>NZ_JBFUGN010000625.1:0-3677 GCF_056402895.1 Rhizobacter sp. P3_B12
CTTCGTGGCGGCTTCGCCCGGATGGATCTTGTTCTCCACGCCGTCGATGCCGGCCATCAGCAGGGCCGAGAACGCCAGGTACGGGTTCGCCAGCGGGTCCGGGAAGCGCGCTTCGATGCGGCGGCCCTTCGGGTTGGCGACGTACGGAATGCGGATCGAGGCCGAGCGGTTCTTGGCCGAGTAGGCCAGCTTGACCGGGGCTTCGAAGCCCGGGACCAGGCGCTTGTAGCTGTTGGTGCCGGGGTTCGTGATCGCGTTCAGCGCGCGGGCGTGCTTGATGATGCCGCCGATGTAGAACAGCGCGAATTCGCTCAGGCCGGCATAGCCGTCACCGGCGAACAGGTTCTTGCCGTCCTTCCAGACCGACTGGTGCACGTGCATGCCGGAGCCGTTGTCGCCGACGATCGGCTTGGGCATGAAGGTGGCCGTCTTGCCGTAGGCGTGGGCCACGTTGTGGATCACGTACTTCTGCAGCTGCAGCCAGTCGGCGCGCTGCACCAGCGAGCTGAACTTGGTGCCGATTTCCATCTGGCCGGCATTCGCCACTTCGTGGTGATGCACTTCGACCGGGATGCCCAGCGATTCGAGGATCAGGCACATCTCGGAGCGCAGGTCCTGCGCGCTGTCGACCGGGGGCACCGGGAAGTAGCCGCCCTTGACCGCCGGACGGTAGCCGGAGTTGCCGTGGTCGTATTCCTTGCCGGTGTTCCAGGCGGCTTCCTCGGACTCGATCTTCGAGAACGAACCGGACATGTCCACGTTCCAGCGCACGCTGTCGAAGATGAAGAACTCGGGTTCCGGACCGAAGAAGGCGGTGTCGCCGATGCCCGACGACTTCAGGTAGGCCTCGGCACGCTTGGCCAGCGAACGCGGGTCGCGTTCATAGGGCTTGCCGTCGGTGGGCTCGATCACGTCGCAGGTGAGGATCAGCGTCGGCTCTTCGAAGAACGGGTCGATGTTGGCCGTGTTCGGGTCCGGCATCAACAGCATGTCGGAAGCCTCGATGCCCTTCCAGCCGGCGATCGACGAACCGTCGAAGGCATGGCCGGAGATGAACTTGTCTTCGTCGAACGCAGACAGGGGCACCGAAACGTGTTGCTCTTTGCCGCGGGTATCGGTGAAGCGGAAGTCAACGAACTTGACCTCGCTTTCCTTCACCATCTTCATCACGTCGGCGACGGTCTTTGCCATCAGGTTCTCCTAGCGAGAGGCTTGTGGGGTGAGTGGGATTGGTACAACGACAGTTTCAGTGCCGGGAGGGGCCTGGAAATGCGCACAGGAATGTAGCAGAAAGCATGCCCGCGCCCGATGACGGCGCGGCCCCTGCCGGGATGCGATCCACCGGGTGAGCGAGGGCCTCGGAACCGCGATGGATGGGGGGCGGTGACGCCACTTTGGTGCGCCGCGCAGCACCATGCTGGACAAGAGTTCCAGCCCTCATCGCACCAACTCGGGGCCCAGCTGCGCACCATGGCCACGCAGCCCGGCCAGCAACTCGGCGAAGGCCTCGGCCACCGGTGCGGCCGCGCCCTTGACGCCCAGCTCGATGTGGCGCCCCCACTGCGGGTGGTCGACGCTCGGCAGGCTGAACACCTTGACGCCGTCGAAGCGGGCCTCGATGGCCTCCATCAGCGGCGTGAGGGTCGACTCCATCGCGCCGAACACGATGACCGACTGCTCGCGCGGGCGCTCGCTGCGGTGCTCGGCGGTGTAGCGCTCGTCGAGCACCCACTGCACCATCGGCCAGGCCATCACCGGGAAGCCGGGCACGAAGTGCACATGGCCGACCGAGAAACCGGCGATCTTGTTGTAGGGGTTCGGGATGATCTGCGCGCCTTCGGGGAACATGCCCATGTTGAGCCGGTGCAGGTTGTCGGCGCGCTCGGGCTCGTACGGCAGGCCCTGCTCGGCGGCGATGTCGCGCATGCGCTCGAGGATCAGCTCGCGCGCCTGCGGATGGAGCGCCAGCGGCACGCCGAGCGCATCGGCGGCGCACTGGCGCGTGTGGTCGTCGGGCGTGGCGCCGATGCCGCCGCACGAGAACACCACGTCGCCGCTCGCGAAGGCCTCGCGCAGGTGGGCGGTGATGCGGGCGGGGTCGTCGCCGACGTAGCGCGCCCACGAGAGCGGGATGCCGCGTTCGCCGAGCAGCGCGATCACCTTGGGCAGGTGCTTGTCCTCGCGTTTGCCGGACAGGATCTCGTCGCCGATGATGATCAGGCCGAAGTTCATGCGGAAAGCCTTGTGGGTGGAGCTATGCGGGGGGCAGCGGAAGCGGCGTCGGATCGACCGGCGGCGCCACCACCGCGGCGGCGAGCTGCTGCTCGGCGCGCAGCTCGGCCAGCGCGGCCAGCGCGAAGTGTGCGAACCACAGCGACGAGAACGCGAACACCAGCGTGTAGATCCAGATCGCGACCGGCACCAGGATCGGCGCGAGCGCGACGAACATCAGGCCCGAGGCCCACACCAGCGACGGCGCGGCGCCGAGGTAGCCGGTCGCGATGCCGAGGCCGAGGAAGCTGGTGCGGTAGCGGCGCACCAGCTCGCGCCGCTCGTCCTTGCTGGCGTGCTCGGACAGCACGTCGTAGACCATCACGCGGTAGGTGAGCCAGCCCCAGATCAGCGGCGGCACGATGAGCACCATCAGCGGCACGAACCACAGCGGGATCGACGCGATCAGCGCGACGACCGCGATCGCCGTCGAGCCTAGGCTCACGACGACGCTGCCGAGGAAGGTGCCGCCGCGGCGGCGCTCCAGCAGCGGGAAGCGGCGCTGCGCCACCAGGTTCAGCATGGCCGGCGTCATCATCGTCGCGACCACCAGCAGCGACAGCAGCACCAGCACCGGCGTCGCGAGGAAGATCACCACCAGCGGGCCGAGCACCGACTTCAGGTTGCCGGCGCCGATGCTCTCGAGCCAGTTGAAGAGGGCGTGCAGCAGGTCCCACGCATTGAACAGGTCGCGCACGCCATCGATCGCGGCTTCCCAGAAGAAGTAGCCGAGGCCGAACGTGAGGCCGACCAGCAGGAACAACGGCAGCAGCGACAGGACGATGACGCGCGGATGCAGGCAGTAGGCGGCGGCGCGCCAGAAGGAATCGAAGAGAGGCTTGACCATGGCGCGGCAGGATACCCGAGGCCCCGGTTGCTGCGCTCGCTAGCGGCCGAGCATGCGACGCAGTCCGAGCCACTGCTGGTGCCAGAACCCCTGCCCGTACTCGCGTCCGCCCGCCTCGGGCAACTGGTCGCGGATGCCCGTCGGGTCGTAGCGGATCTCGAAGTTGCCGGTGCGGAACAACACGTCCCACACCGGGAACAGCACCGCGAAGTTGTGCCCGCCCAGCGTGCCCTGCCCTGCGGTCTCATGCCCCAGGCCGATGCTGTGGTGCAGCCGGTGGAAGCGCGGGCTGACCAGCACGCGCTCGAACACCGTGCCGAACCACACCCGCAGGTTCGCATGCGACAGGCTCTCCAGCAGCTGCGTGCAGGCCACCACCGCGATGAACTGCCCCGGCGGGATGCCGATCAGCCGCGCGACGACGACGATCACGCTGTCGCGGATCAGGTCATCGAGCAGGTGGTTGCGGTTGTCGCTCCACATCGTCATCTGCCGCTGGCTGTGGTGCAGCGAATGCAGCCCCCACCACCAGTGGAACTGGTGCTGGCCGCGGTGGATC
>NZ_JBFUGN010000626.1:0-3667 GCF_056402895.1 Rhizobacter sp. P3_B12
ACAGGCGTGCACCCAGCCGCTCCTCGAGTTCACGAATCGCACGGCTCAACGGCGGTTGGGACACGTGCAGCGTCTCGGCGGCCTGCCGGAAGCTCGACGTGTCGGCCACCGCCAGGAAGAGTGCGAGAGAGCGTGAATCCAGGCGCGATGACATACCAAAAAGGTATCACGAACTGGGTCATTCCCCATGCCATGACCTGCTCCTACAGTGGCTTGCATCGGAATTCAGGAGCCGCTCATGACCATCAGACATCTCATCGCCGCAGGCAGCCTCGCTGCCATCTGCTCCACCGCCAACGTTGCCGCTGAGCCCCATGGAGCCGCACGATGAGCGCCGACCGCTACGAACGCGGCGCCGCCATGCTGGCTACCGTGGACGGCCCCGCGGGCTTGGCGGTCGTAGAGGGGCTGGCGAAATCCTTTCCCGATTTCGCGCGCTACATCGTCGAGTTCCCGTTCGGCGACATCTATGCGCGCAAGGGGCTGGGCCTGCGCGAACGCGAACTCGCCACGGTCGCGGCGCTGTGTGCCCTCGGTCACGCTCAGCCTCAACTTCGGGTGCACGTGCACGCCGCCCTTCATGTCGGTTGCTCGCCAAATGAAATCGTCGAGGTGGTGATGCAGATGGCCGTCTACGCGGGATTCCCGGCGGCACTCAACGGCCTGGCGGTTGTGCGAGAAGTCTTCGCAGAGTCGGGTATTCCACTGCCCGTGGGTTCCGACTAGCGGTGTCCGTCGATCGGTGCCGGCTCGCGCCTCTTGCGCAACCGCCGGGCAAGGTGCCCAATGCTGTCGGTTTGCATCGACAACAACGTACTGCACGCGGCCCTCGCGCTGTTTCGGCCGCCGTGCGGGGAGGACTCGCCATGACGACAGCCGACCCGCTGGCCGCGCGACTCTCGCAGGAGTCGCCTGATGCCTTGATCGCCACCGGGGACGACGGCCGCGTCACCTGGTGGAACCCGGCGGCCGAGGCGATGTTCGGCTACCGGCGCGATGAGGCGATCGGCCGGCTGCTCCCGGAGCTGCTGGCGCCCGCGGACTCGCCGGAGCCGGCGGGCGACGAGCGCAGCCGCGAGGTGGTGCGCCGCTGCCGGGACGGCTCGCTGATCTACGTGCTGGCGTCGACGCGGATGCTGGAGCCGGTGGCCGGCCAGGGCGGCGGCCACCTGCACCGCATGGCCGACGTCACCCACATGAAGATGCGGCGCGATGCCGGCCTGATCGACACCCGCTACCGCGGCCTGCTCGAGTCGACGCCGGACGCGATCGTGATCGTCAACGACATCGGCCGCATCGTGTTCGTCAACGGCCAGGCCGAGGCGGTGTTCGGCTACCGGCGCGACGAGATCGCCGGCCGGCCGCTGGAGATGCTGATGCCCGAGCGCTTTCGCGGTGCGCACGTCGGGCACCGGGCGCACTACATGGCGCAGTCGCGCACGCGCGAGATGGGCCTGGGGCTGCAGCTGTACGGGCTGCGCAAGAGCGGCGAGGAGTTCCCGGTCGAGATCAGCCTGAGCCCGCTGGAGACCGAGGCCGGGCGCATGGGCATGAGCGCGATTCGCGACATGACCTACCGCCGCAAGGCCGAGCAGAAGTTCCGCGGCCTGCTCGAATCGGCCCCCGATGCCATCGTCATCGTCGATCGCAACGGCCACATCGTGCTGGTCAACACGCAGACCGAGCGGCTGTTCGGCTACCCACGCGCCGAACTGCTGGGCCAGTCGGTGGACCTGCTGGTGCCCGAACGCTTCCGCGGCAACCACCCGGGGCACCGCACGCGCTTCATCGCCGACCCGAAGGTGCGCTCGATGGGCGAAGGCCTGGAGCTGCACGGGCGGCGGCGCGACGGCTCGGAGTTTCCGGTCGAGATCAGCCTGAGCCCGCTGGAGACCGAGGACGGCACGCTGGTCAGCAGCTCGATCCGCGACATCACCGAGCGCCGGCGCGTCGAGCATGCGCTGCAGGAGAAGAACGTCGAGCTCGAGCGGGCCAACCAGGCCAAGGACAAGTTCCTCGCGACCATGAGCCACGAGCTGCGCACGCCGCTGAACGCGGTGATCGGCTTCACCGGCCTGCTGCTGATGAAGCTGCCGGGGCCGCTGACGCCCGACCAGGAGAAGCAGCTGAGCATGGTGCAGTCGAGCGCCAAGCACCTGCTGTCGCTGATCAACGAYSTGCTCGACCTGGCGAAGATCGATTCCGGCAACGTGCAGATGCAGCTGGTCCCGGTGGCCTGCCGCTCGCTGGTGGACGAGGTGGCGGCCACGCTGCGGCCGGTGGCCGAGGGCAAGGGGCTGCGCCTGCTGGTGCAGATGCCCGATGGCGCGCTCGAGATGCGCACCGACCGCCGCGCGGTGCACCAGATCCTGATCAACCTCGTGAACAACGCGATCAAGTTCACCGAGGCGGGCACGGTGTCGGTGACGGTCGGCTTCAAGAGCCGCGACGCGGACCGCTGCGTCGAGCTGGCGGTGGCCGACACCGGTGCCRGCATCTCGGCGCAGGACCAGGCCACGCTGTTCCAGGCCTTCGCACGGGTGGGCAGCAGTGCCGCGCGGGCGCGCACCGAGGGCACCGGCCTCGGCCTGTACCTGAGCCGCAAGCTGGCCGAGCTGCTGGGCGGGCGCATCGAGCTGAGCAGCGAGGTCGGCCGGGGCAGCTGCTTCACGCTGGTGCTGCCGATCGCGCAGGACTGACCGGCATGGGCGCACGGGTGCTGATCGTCGAAGACAACGCGATGAACCGCGAGCTGATGGACTACCTGCTGCGCGCCTTCGGCTTCGAGACGCTGAAGGCGGTCGACGGGCGCGTCGGGCTGGACATCGCGCGGCGCGAGAAGCCCGACCTGATCCTGTGCGACATCCAGATGCCCGAGATCGACGGCATGGAGTTCGCGCGCCTGGCCAAGGCCGACCCCGTGCTGCGCGAGGTGCCCCTGGTCGCGGTGACCGCGTTCGCGATGGTGGGCGACCGCGAACGCGTGCTGGCACAGGGCTTCGATGGCTACATCTCGAAGCCGCTCGAGCCTCTGASTKTCATCGAGGCGGTCAACCAGCTGCTGCCGGCCGGCCTGCGCCGGTCGAACGAGGCGCCCGGCACGGCGCCCGCCGCGCCTCACCGGCCGGTGGTGCCCATCGCCACCATCCTGGTGGTCGACGATTCGCCGATCAACCTCGAACTCAAGCGCGACCTGCTGCAGCCGCACGGCTACGAGGTGTTGACGGCATTGACGCCGGGCCTCGCGCTGCAGATGGCGCGCGAGCGGCTGCCGGYGCTGATCATCTCGGACGTCGGCATGAGCGAGGGCACCGGCTTCGACTTCATCCGCAGCGTGAAGGCCGACCCGCGGCTGCGCGACATCCCGTTCATCTTCCTGTCGTCGACACACTGGAACGAGGCCTCGCGCCAACTGGGGCTGGAGCTCGGTGCCTTCCGCTACCTGCTGCGGCCGCTGGAGCCGGCGCTGCTGCTGGCCGAGATCGAGGCCTGCGTGCGCCGTTGAGGGCTCGCAGGATGGACCGATAGCGAGATCACCTCAATGCGAGTGCCGATGGTGCTCGTCGGGGACGTGCGGGTGTGCATGGCGCATCGGCTCGTGACGATGCGGGTGGCTGTGCACCACACCGGCCGGCGGCGCATCGAGGCCATGAGCGTGGGTGTGGTG
>NZ_JBFUGN010000627.1:0-3664 GCF_056402895.1 Rhizobacter sp. P3_B12
TCCCTCCACCCACTGGAAAGGGATCACCATGAACCACAAGATGCTTTTGTTGTCCGCGCTGCTGGCCGGCGCCTTCGGCTCGCAGACCGTGCTGGCCCAGACGACGACCGACGACCCGTCCGCGCCGAAGACGCGCGAGCAGGTGAAGGCGGAAACCCGCGATGCCGCGGCCACCGGCAAGAA
The DNA here is from genome assembly GCF_056402895.1 of Rhizobacter sp. P3_B12. Classification (NCBI taxonomy): domain Bacteria; kingdom Pseudomonadati; phylum Pseudomonadota; class Betaproteobacteria; order Burkholderiales; family Sphaerotilaceae; genus Rhizobacter; species Rhizobacter sp. P3_B12. Next base: position 184 of record NZ_JBFUGN010000627.1, read on the forward strand.
GGTGCCGATCGGCGAGCAGCGCAACAACAAGCGCAAGGCGCTCACGTCGGAAACGACGCGCGATCAGGTCAAGGCGGACACCAAGGCCGCAAAGGCCATGGGCGAGATGAAGACGAGCGAGGGCGACCTGAACAAGCTGCCGCCCCCAGCCGCCGGTTCGCCGCCCCCGGCCGACCGCGCCGACGTGAAGGCCGAGACGCGGCGTGCGATGAAGAACGGCGAGATCGAGCGCAGCGAAGAATCGGGCAAGCCGAAGAAGTGACGACGGCCGGTGGCGCTCAGCGCGCCGCCGGCTTCTCTGCGAGGTCCACTGGCAGCGCCCCCTGAGGGGGGGAAGCGCGAAGCGCACCGGGGGCGTCATCTACCATCGCGGCAGCACGAGGAGGCTGCGATGCAAGAGTGGATGCTCAGGCTCAACCGGTATTTCCCGATCCGCTACAGCGCCTGGCTGCTGAGCGGCGTCGGGCTGCTGCTCAGCGCGTTCACCGTGGTGGCGTTCCATGTCGGATGGCCCTGGCTGCTGCTGTTCGCGCTGTTGGTGGGCGTCGGCGTGCACGACGTGCTGCAGGCGCGGCATTCGGTGCTGCGCAACTACCCGGTGATCGGGCACCTGCGCTTCCTGCTGGAATTCATCCGGCCCGAGATGCGCCAGTACTTCATCGAGGGCGACAACGAGGCGGCGCCGTTCTCGCGCCAGCAGCGCTCGCTGGTCTACCAGCGGGCGAAGAACGATCCCGACAAGCGGCCGTTCGGCACGCAGATGGATGTCGGCGCGCTCGGCTACGAATGGATCAACCACTCGATCGCGCCGACCGAGCTGCCGACGCACGACTTCCGCGTGATGATCGGCGCGAACCGCGCACAGCCGTATTCGGCGAGCGTCTTCAACATCTCGGCGATGAGTTTCGGTGCGCTGTCGGCGAACGCGATCCTCGCGCTGAATGCCGGCGCGAAGCGCGGCGGCTTCGCGCACGACACCGGCGAGGGCAGCATCAGCCGCCATCACCGCGAGAACGGCGGCGACCTGATCTGGGAGATCGGCTCCGGCTACTTCGGTTGCCGCCACGAAGACGGCAGCTTCGACGAGCAGCGCTTCGCCGACAACGCGACGCAGCCGCAGGTGCGGATGATCGAGCTGAAGCTGAGCCAGGGGGCCAAGCCCGGCCATGGCGGCGTGCTGCCCGGGCCGAAGGTCACGCCCGAGATCGCCGAGGCCCGGGGCGTGGCGAGCTGGGTCGACTGCATCTCGCCGGCGCGCCACAGCGCCTTCGACACGCCGGTCGAGATGATGCAGTTCATCGAGCGGTTGCGCGTGCTGTCCGGCGGCAAGCCGACCGGTTTCAAGCTGTGCATCGGCCACCCGTGGGAGTGGTTCGCGATCGCGAAGGCGATGCTCGTCACCGGCATCACGCCGGATTTCATCGTCGTCGACGGTGCCGAGGGCGGCACCGGCGCGGCGCCGCTGGAGTTCACCGACCACGTCGGCGCGCCGCTGCAGGAGGGCTTGCTGCTGGTGCACAACACGCTGGTCGGGCTGAACCTGCGCGACCAGGTGAAACTCGGCTGTGCCGGCAAGGTGGTCAGCGCGTTCGACATCGCGCGGATGATGGCCCTGGGGGCGGACTGGTGCAACGCGGCGCGCGGCTTCATGTTCGCGCTCGGCTGCATCCAGGCCCAGGCCTGCCACACCGGCGCGTGCCCGACGGGTGTCAGCACGCAGGATGCGCAGCGCCAGCGCGCGCTGGTGGTGCCGACCAAGGCCGAGCGCGTCTTCCATTACCACCAGAACACCTTGCGCGCGCTGAAGGAGCTGGTGCAGGCGGCGGGGCTGACGCACCCGGGCGGCATCACGGCGTCGCACATCGTGCGCCGCTCGGCCGATCATGAGGTGAAGCTGCTCGCGAACCTGCTGCCGTTCCTGAAGCCGGGTTCGCTGCTGGATGGCAGCGAGCCGGCGCACAACGTGTTCCGGCTGTACTGGCCGATGGCGCAGGCGCACAGTTTTGCGATGACCCCCCCGGCTTGAGGGGGTGGCACCCGGTCATGGGGATGCACCGGATGGAGGCGCGGCGAAGAATGGCCGATCTGCGTGCTTGTCCGTTTTTCCATGCCGTCCCTCGTCCTTCTGCAGCGTGACCATGAGGCCAGCCCTCATCTGGCGGCCTTGATCGCGGCCACCCCGGGTTTCCGGGTGGTCGGCACGGTCCACACGATCGAGGAGGCGCGGCCGCTGATCGCGCGCGCCGACCCCGACATCCTGGTGACCGACCTGCGCGTGCAGGACGGCCCGGTCGACGGCCTGCTGGGCGATCTGCGCCAGGGCGGCCGTGCGACGCGCCCGCAGGTGCTGGTGACGCTGATGTCGCACGACGACATGGTGCTGCTGGAGGCCTTGCGTGCCGGGGCCGACGGGTATTGGGTGCATGCCAACTCTCCCGAGGCGCTGATCAGCGGACTGCAGGAGGTGGCCCGGGGTGAATCGCCGATGACGCCGACCATTGCGCGCCAGGTGCTGTCGCACTTCGAGGCCTCGCCGCGGCATGCGCTGGCCGACACGATGACCGAGGCGCTGAACCCGCTGGTGCTGACCGGCATGGAGCGGCAGATCCTGCAGTGGCTGGCGCAGGGTTACCTGATCGACGAGATCGCGCAGCAGTGGCATGCGAGCGTGCACACGGTGGCTTGCGGGATTCGGCGGGTTTATCAGAAGCTGCAGTTTGATATTCGGGCGAATGGGCTTTCGCTCACTGCGTGAGGCTGCTCTTCACTGCGTGAGGTTGGTGCCGGGTCTCGCCCCGGCACTGCCACGCAGTGAACCAAGTACGCGGTAGGCTCCTGGGCCATGCGCATCCGCCCCTCTGACATGTCCCTCTCGGCCTTCGTGGCCGGCTTTGTCGCCGTCCTCGTCGGCTTCACCAGCTCCGTCGCCATCGTCTTCTCCGCCGCGCAAGCCCTCGGCGCCGGGCCGGCCGAGATCAGCTCGTGGATGTGGGCGCTCGGCCTTGGCATGGGACTGTGCTCCATCGTGCCATCGCTGTGGCTGCGCCAGCCGGTGATGATCGCGTGGTCGACACCTGGAGCCGCGGTGCTCGCGACTGCGGCTGCCGCCGGCGGCTTTCACTTGCCCGAGGCTGTCGGCGCTTTTCTCGTCAGCGCCGCACTCATCACGCTCTTCGGCGTCACCGGCTGGTTCGAACGGCTGATGGGGCGCATCCCGATGCCGATCGCCAGCGCGCTGCTCGCCGGCGTGCTCGCCCGCTTCGGGCTCGATGCCTTCGTCGCACTCAAATCCTCGTTCGCACTCGTGCTGCTGATGCTGGCCGCCTACCTCGTCGGGCGGCGCTTCTGGCCGCGCTATGCAGTGCCGGGCGTGCTCGCAGTCGGTACCGCGTTCGCCGTGGCGCAGGGGCAGCTGCACCTCGGGGCCGTCTCGTTCGCGCTGACGATCCCCGTGTTCACGATGCCGGTGTTCACGCTGCCC
>NZ_JBFUGN010000628.1:0-3663 GCF_056402895.1 Rhizobacter sp. P3_B12
ACACCGAGTACGGCGACCTGGGCCAGGTGGTGCTGCAGACGCAGCCGTACTTTCTGGACAGCGGCTCGTCGACGAGCACGGGTAGCGCCGACGTGGGCTTGTCGCGCACCGAGTACGACGCGCTGGGCCGGGTGGTTCGCATCTACACCGCCGACAGCCAGGGCAGCCAGCCGGGCGTAAGCTTCGGTAGCCGGGGCAGCCGCCGGGCGAGGTTGTCGAGCACGGCGTATGGCGCGCTGGTGGTCACCACCACCGACGACCAGGGCCGCACGCGCCGCGAGGAGAGCAGCGTCGAAGGGCGCACGATCCGCATCACCGACCCGCTGGGCGCGCAGATCGTTCACCAGCACGATGCGTTCGGGAACCTGGTGGCGACGAAGGATGCGCTGCAGAACAGCGTGCAGATCAGCTACGACGTGCGGGGCAACAAGCTCAAGCTGACCGACCCGGACGCCGGGGTGATCGAGTACCGCTACGACGCGCTGGGCCAGGTGGTGCGGCAGCAGAACCCGCTGCAGCTGCAGCGCGGCGGGCAGACGACGATGCAGTACGACGTGCTCGGGCGGATGACGCWGCGCACCGAGCCGGARTACRSSMGCACCTGGACCTACGACAACTGCGCGATGGGCATCGGCAAGCTGTGCGCGACSAGCGCCAGYACCGACWTGAGCCAGCAGTGGGTGTACGACAGCCTGGGGCGGCTGGTCAGCAACCGCACGACGGTGGTGAACGGGCCGAGCTTTGCGAGTTCGCTCAGCTATGACGCGAATGGCCGGCAGGCGACACAGACCTGGCCGACCGGGCTGACGGTGAACTACGGCTACACGCCGAAGGGGTTCCTCGGCAGCGTGTCGTTGGCGACGGCGGTCACGGTGAACCCGTTGCCGGCCACACCAGGGGGCACACCGGGTGCGAGCGTCACGCTGCCGGCCGGCACGGTGCTGTGGCAGGCGCAGGCCTACAACGCGTGGGATCGGCTGGAGCAGCAGCGCTACAGCAGCTCGGTGGTGAGCAAGTCGAGCTATGAAGCTGCGACGGGCCGTGCCAGCAGCCTGACGACCGGCAAGGGTAACGCGGCCGACGTGCTGAACCACGGCTACGTCTGGGACAGTCTGGGGCGCCTCACGAACCGCAACGATGCGAACGGAGACGGCAGCACCGGCGCGGTGACGGAGAACTTCGAGCACGACGCGCTCGGCCGGCTGCAGCGCTACACGGTGGCGGCGCCTGCGATCAGCGGTCTCGTGCGCACCGTGAGCCTGCAATACAACGCGCTGGGCAGCATTCTCTACAAGAGCGATGTGGGGGTGTACAGCTACAGCGCGCAGGGTGCCAATGCGGTGAGGCCGCATGCCGTTCAATCGATTGAAGGCGCAGCCGGCAACACTTACGGGTTCGATGCTAACGGGAACATCGCGAGCGCGACGGCGGGCAAGTACCGCGGCATCACCTACACGGGCTTCAACCTGCCGGACAGCCAGAGCGGTGTGCAAGGACCGTCAGGCGGGCCAAGCTACGTGTGGAGCTACGACGAAGATCACGCCCGCATCCGCGAGGTGCGGACGATCCCAAGTGGCGTCAATGCCGGTACGAGAACGACGTGGTACCTGCACCCGGACAACACCGGAGGGCTGGCCTTCGAGAGCGAGGTCAATGCGCCGACCAATCCGAGTGCTGCGAACCCTGCCGTCACGAGCAACCGGCACTACCTGAGCGCCGGCGGCCAGAGYCTCGGYGTGCTGGTCACCACCGGAGCGCTGCCGGCACTCGGCGCGACCCAGACCGCGCCAGTAGTGCAGTCCAGCATGACAGCGGTGAAGCTGGAGTACTGGCACAAGGACCACCTGGGCAGCATCGCTGCGACCACGGATCACAACRGCGACGTGACGGCCCGCGACGCCTACGACCCGTTCGGCAAGCGCCGCTTTGCGAATGGCAACTACGACGCCGCCGGCACGCTGGTGATCGACTGGAGCCCGGCCGTCAACAGCGGCACCGACCGCGGCTTCACCGGCCATGAGCAGCTCGATGACATCGGGCTCACGCACATGAACGGCCGGATGTATGACCCGACGATCGGTCGCTTCCTGTCGGTGGACCAGCTAGTCAGCGACCCGTCGGACCTGCAGACCTACAACCGCTACAGCTACGTGCGCAACGACCCGCTGGCGCGCACGGATCCGAGCGGGTGGGCGGACAAGAAGGAAGACAAGACCTGGGATCCGCGCAGCATTTGCCGCCCGAAATGTCTGCCAACGGGTGAGAATCCGCTGGGACATCCCAACCCGACGCCCAATGAGACGGTCAACACGACAGCGACGAAGACCTCGCCCGACAATCAACGGCAAGGTGCTGCAGTCGCGAAGGGAGCAGACGATGGCGGGGCGATAGGGCGAGCATCGGCCGAACTGCGTCAGTGGCGTGGAGAAGCTGGCAATCTTGAGCCTAATGGCGGTTTCCCGACGCCGAACGAACTGGTTGAGACCTGGGCGGCAGAGACGTTGCAAAAGGGCGTCGAGTCAGGCAAGGTTGCGCCGTGGTTTGCGGCTGCGATGGTCAGTGGTCTTTGGTCGGGCAACCGTCCTGACGATTCTCAGTCGGGCGTGCTTGCGCCGGGACCGAGCACTGGAGGAGGTGGTGCTGCAAAGGGGACGCGGTGGAAGCTTGGCCCCAATGATCTTGACTTCCGAGGATCCGGCAAGAGCGTGGGCGATGCGCTCAACACCGCGTTCGAAAAGACGGGACTGCCAAAGAGCGAGTTCGAAGTGACGCGGTGGGCACGAGACGCGAACGGAAAGTCATTCCCAGTGGAATGGCGACACAAGAGCGGAGCGGAGGTCAATGTTGACTGGGCACACGCCAAGAACGGGCCTGACGTCCCTCACGTGGGGTTCCAGTCCGGCGGCAAGCGAGGGGATGGTGGTGCAGTCCGAGGGCACATCCTTCTGGATGAAGTTCCGTTCAATCGTTAGGGAAGCAGCGGCGATGAGTTTGGATCACGTATCTTTGGCGCTTACTGCGACAGGAGTTCCGGTAGCGGTCCTAGGGACTGGCGAAAAACAGGCAATGGTGCTTAGGTTGCTAGAGAGGCTCGGTGTGGACGTCAGGCGACACGAACCTTGGGATGACAATGCTGCGCCTGAGGGGCGGCTACGACCAGATGGCTGGGAACTCATTCCGAGGTACGTTGGAACGACGACCTGCTTGATGTTCCTGAATGGGGCGAACACAGTCTGGAAGTTTATGACCGGCTCCGACCTGCTGCGAGTATTGAAGGAGTGTCCGGCGCTCGAGTTCTATGTCTGTGACGAGGATGCGAGTTACCTACTCTGCAGCAACCATCACGACTTTGTCGTAGGTTGGGGTGTCGCTGAGTCGTGGGTGGAGAGCTTGGGTTGACGTGTCGAAGGGCGCACGATCCGCATCACCGATCCGCTGGGCGCGCAGATCGTTCACCAGCACGACGCGTTCGGCAACCTGGTGGCGACGAAGGATGCGCTGCAGAACAGCGTGCAGATCAGCTACGACGTGCGGGGCAACAAGCTCAAGCTGACCGACCCGGACGCCGGGGTGATCGAGTACCGCTACGACGCGCTGGGCCAGGTGGTGCGGCAGCAGAACCCGCTGCAGCTGCAGCGCGGCGGGCAGACGACGATGCAGTAC
>NZ_JBFUGN010000629.1:0-3663 GCF_056402895.1 Rhizobacter sp. P3_B12
GCGCCCAGCCGGCCGCCGAGGTCGTCGATGCCATCGTCGCGGCCGGCGGGCAGGCCACCGCGGTGCAGGCCGACGTGTCGGATCCGGCCGCCGTGCGCCGGCTGTTCGACGAGGCCCTCAGCGCCTACGGCCGGGTCGACGTGCTGGTCAACAACGCCGGCGTGATGCCAGCGAACATGCCGGCGCTGGTCGACACCGACGACGCCACCTTCGACCGCCTGTTCAACATCAACGTCAAGGGCAGCTTCAACACCATGCGCGAAGCGGTGAAGCGCCTGCAGTCGGGCGGGCGCATCGTCAACTTCTCGAGCAGCATCGTGGGCCTCGCGACGCCGGGGTACTCGGCCTATGCGGCCGGCAAGGCGGCGATCGAGACGATGACCAACATCCTCGCGAAGGAACTGCGCGGCCGCCAGATCACCGTCAACGCCGWCGCGCCGGGGCCGACCGCGACCGACCTGTTCCTCAACGGCAAGACGCCCGAGCTGATCGAGCGGCTGGCGAAGGCCGCGCCGCTGGAGCGGCTGGGCACGCCGCAGGACGTCGCGGGTGTCGTCTCGTTCCTCGCGGGCCMCGATGCGGCCTGGGTCAACGGGCAAACGCTGCGCGCCAACGGCGGCGTTGTTTGACCGCTTGATCACTTCCTTCCAACTCGGAGAACTTTCATGAAAAAGATCATCGTCATCACCGGTGCGTCGAGCGGTTTCGGCGCCCTCACCGCCCGCGCGCTGGCCGACGCCGGCCACACCGTCTACGCCGGCATGCGCGCCATCGCGACGCGCAACGCGAAGGCGGCGCAGGAGGCCGCGGCCTACGCGGCGCAACACCACGTCGACCTGCGCAGCATCGAGCTCGACGTCGGCGCGCAGGACTCGGTGGACGCGGCCGTCGCGCAGATCATCGAGACGCACCAGCGCCTGGACGTGGTGGTGCACAACGCCGGCCACATGGTGCTGGGCCCGAGCGAGGCCTTCACGCCCGAACAGGTGGYCGAGCTGTTCGACGTCAACACGCTGAGCACGCAGCGGCTGAACCGCGCCGCGCTGCCGCAGCTGCGCCGGCAAGGGCATGGGCTGGTCGTGTGGGTGTCGAGCTCCAGCGTCAAGGGCGGCACGCCGCCCTACCTCGGCCCGTACTTCGCGGCCAAGGCGGCGATGGATTCGCTGGCGGTCAGCTATGCCGGCGAGCTGGCGCGCTTCGGCGTCGAGACGACGATCGTCGTGCCGGGCGCGTTCACATCGGGCACCAACCACTTCCAGAATGCCGGGCATCCGCAGGACGCCGACGTGGCGAAAGCCTATGACGCGCATTACGCCGGCCTGCCGCAGCAGGTGGGTGCGGCGCTTGCGAAGCTGGAACCGGCCGATGCCGACGTGGCCGACGTCGCACGCGCGATCGTCGCGGCGGTCGATGCACCGTACGGCCGGCGCCCCTACCGCGTGCACATCGACCCGAGCGACGACGGCTCGGGGATCGTCAGCGGCGTCGCCGACCGGATGCGCGCCCAGTTGCTCGAGCGCGCCGGGCTCGGCGACCTGCTGAAGGTGGTGCCGTCGCTCGCCTGAGCCATCTGGCATCCGGCCGTCACCATCTTCATTCGCTATGGCGAACTCCGCATTTGCTGCACAAATTCGGAAGCCAATGACCGAGGTTTCGCCGGATCCACCGGCGGACGGAACCACGGACATGGGAATGACGAAGGGATCGAAAGAAGAAGGCGGCACACGAGGCCGCAGTTCACCGGCACCGCTGACGCAGCGGCTGCTCGAATTGCGCAATGCCTGCGCGCTGTGCAGCGATGAAGCCCAGTTCATCGCGATGGCGCGGCGGCGGCTGCAACCGGTGCTGCCGCATGGCTCGCTGATCGCGGCCATCGTGCGCATCTCACCGGCGCATCTGCGCCTGGTTCATGCGATTGCGGTGGGCCACCCGGCCGATGTGCTGGCCCGGTTGCCGCGCGAGCTCGACCTGGCCGATCGGCCGGCGCTGAAGCGCTGGCTCGATTCGGGCGAGCCGCAGAGCCTGGCCTTGCCCGGCGATGCCGAGCGGATGTCGGCGCGCGAGCAGTGCGAGCTCGAAGCGCTGGGCCTGCGCCGGGTCGCGCTGCATGGCCGGATCGACCTCGGTGGCATCGTCGGCAGCTGCTTCAGCTTCGGCAACCTGGGCGATGCGGTGAGTCCGCCGCAGGCACTGGAGCTGCTGCGGCTGGTGATCCCGCCGCTGCACGAGGCCTTGATGCGCGTCTGGCGCCGCGAGCGCCCGATGCCGCGTTGATCAGCGAAGACGCTCCAGCGCATTCGCCAGCTGCTGCACCGTGCGGTCGACATGGGCCAGCTTGTCGAGCCCGAACAGCCCGATGCGCCAGCTGCGGAAATCCGCCGGTTCGTCGCACTGAAGCGGCACGCCGGCGGCCGTCTGCAGCCCGAGCCCGGCGAACTTGCGGGCCGACTGGATCTCGGGGTCGTCGGTGAAGCTGACCACGACGCCGGGTGCCTCGAAGCCGGCCGCGGCGACGCTCTTGAAGCCCTTCTGCGCCAGCAGCGTGCGCACCTTGGTGCCCAGCTGCTGCTGGGCGCCGCGCGCGGTCTCGAAGCCGAAGCGCTCGGTCTCCTGCATGACCTCCCAGGTCTTCGTCAGCGCATCGGTGGGCATCGTGGTGTGGTAGCCGAACGCGCCGGCCTCGTAGGTCTCGGCGATCTGCAGCCACTTGCGCAGGTCGCAGGCGAAGCTGGTGCTCTGCGTCTTCGCCATGCGGTCGCGCGCCGCGGCGCTCAGCATCACGAAGGCGCTGCCCGGCGAGCCGCTCCAGCCCTTCTGCGGCGCGCTGATCAGGATGTCGACGCCGGTGGCCTGCATGTCGACCCACATCGCGCCCGACGCGATGCAGTCCAGCACGAACAGGCCGCCGGCCGCATGCACCGCATCGGCCACCGCCTTCAGGTAGTTGTCGGGCAGGATCATCCCGGAGGCGGTCTCGACGTGCGCCGCGAACACCAGCGCCGGCGACTCGCGGCGGATCGTCTGCACCACCTCGTCGATCGGCGCTGGCGCATACGGCGCCTGGTAGCCCGAACCGGTGGGCCGCGCCTTCAGCACCGTGGCCGCCGACGGGATCGAGCCCATCTCGAAGATCTGCGTCCAGCGGTAGCTGAACCAGCCGTTGCGGATCACCAGCACGCGCTGGCCGGTCGCGAACTGCCGGGCCACCGCCTCCATGCCGAAACTGCCGCTGCCCGGCATCACGATCGCGGTCGGTGCGTGGTAGGTGCGCTTCAGCGTGTCGGTGATGCCACGCAGCACGCCCTGGAACTTCTTCGACATGTGGTTCAGCGCGCGGTCGGTGTAGACCACCGAGAACTCGAGCAGGCCGTCGGGATCGACCTGGGGCAGCAGTCCGGGCATGGGTGTCTCCGTCAAGGTGTTGTGGGGCGCAGCGTAGCACCGGTCGGTTCCCTGCCATCATCGTGCGCATGCGATTCGATTTCAGCCTGTGTTGCGCCGCCGCCGTGCTGCTGGCGGCCTGTGACCCTCATCTTGTCCGTCCACCCGCCGCTGCGCCCGTCGTGCTGCTCGGCGAGGTGCACGACAACGCCGCGCAGCACGCGCTGCGGCTCGCCGAGTTCAAGCAGTTGCTCGACGGCGGCGCGCGCCCGGCGCTGCTGA
>NZ_JBFUGN010000630.1:0-3661 GCF_056402895.1 Rhizobacter sp. P3_B12
CGACTGCGACGCCGCGACGATCTGCACCCGGTGCCCGGCGCGCACCCATTCGCGCGCCAGGTAGTACGGCCGGAACTCCATGCCGTGCCGGGGCGAGCCCGCATAGTGGTTGATCAGCAGGATGTTCAACGCAGCAGCTCGCTGTAGAAGTTCAGCAACGCGCGCTCGGCCTGCGGCCAGTTGAACACCTCGTCGACCGCGCGCCGGCCCGCTTCACCCATCACGCGCACGCGGTCCGGCGCATCGCGCAGCAGCCGGATCGCGTCGGCGATCGCGTTCGGGTCGAGCGGGTTCACGCACAGCCCGCAGTCATGCACCTCGACGATCTCGCGCCACTGCGGGAAGTTCGACGCGATCACCGGCAGCTGCGCCGACATGTACTCGAACATCTTGATCGGCAGCGAATCCAGGTAGCTCGGCATCGGCTGCAGCGTGACCAGCCCGGCGAACGAGCGCGCCATCACCTCGCGCACCTGCGCCCGGCCGACCTGCCCGCGGTAGTCGACCTGCGCCCAGCCGGGCAGCGCGCGCAGCTCGGCCTCGAGCGCCGCGTCCTCGAAGCGGCCGCACAGCAGCAGCGTCACGCCCGGCACCTGCGGCAGCGCGAGCACCATCTCGAGCGCACCGCGCGTGCGGGTGATGCCGCCGACGTAGCAGACGATGTTCCCGCGCGGCTGCGGTGCCGCCACCGCCGCCAGCTCGTCGAGGAACGGGAAGTTGGCGACGTTGGCCGCGCGCCGCGCGAGCGGCGCGAAACGCGCGGTGATGTGCGGCGTGGCACCGACCACGCCCGACAGCTGGCGCACCCGCCAGTTCTCGTAGCGCTCGAAGGCCCACGACAGCGGCGCGCGCAGCGCCGCGGGAATCCACTGCTTGGTCAGGATCTGCCGCGGCACGTCTTCATGCGCGTCGTAGACCGCGACGATGCCGCGGCGCGCCAGCGCGGCGCCGACCGGCAGCAGTTCCGGGTCGTGGAAGTGCACCAGCGCCGGCTGCAGGTCGAGCACCCGCTGCAGCGCGAGCTTCGGCTGGCGGCGCATGCGCGCGAGGCGGCCGGCCGGCGCCGTGCCGATGTCGACGATGCGCACGCCATCGACCTGCGCATCGCCGAGCCCGTCGCCGACGACCTGGATCACCTCGTAGCCGGCACGCGCGAGCGAGCGGCATTCCTTGTGGAAGATGCGGATGTCGTCGCGCGGGTGCACGGTGGTCAGGTGAACGATGCGCGGCATCATGAAACTCGGCCCTCCAGGCGCGCATGCAGCGCGATGAACTGGCGGATGTTGCCTTCGAACATCGCCTTGTCGCGGACCAGCTGGCGGTTGAACGGCTGCCCGTCGCGCGCCCAGGTGCCGGTGTCCCAGGTGTCGATCGCACGCAGCAACGCGTCGTCGAGGCGCGCGAGGTCGGCCACCAGCAAGCCGTTGTGGCCGTCGGTCACCCATTCGCGGTTGGCCGGCAGGTCGCTCAGCACCGGCAGGCAGCCGGCCGCCAGCGACTCCAGCAGGCTCACCGAGGTGCCGTCGGATTCCGGCACGCTGACGAAGACGGCCGCGCGCCGGTAGCTGCGCGCGAGCGACTGCGCATCGAGCATGCCGGTGAAGTCGACGCGCCCCGCGATGCCCAGCGTGTCGGCCATGCGGCGCAGCTCGTCGGTCTGCGGGCCGGCGGCCGCGACCTCCAGCGTCCAGTTCGTGCAACGCCCGGGCAAGCGTGCGAAGGCCTGCAGGATCGCGTCGACGCGGTACAGCGGCTTGTGCAGCCGGCACGACAGGAGGCGCCGCTCGGCCTGCACGCCCGGCAGCGCCGGCGGCTCGTCGATGCCGAGCGGGATCCATTCGCGCAGCGTCGCCGCGGCCTCGGGGGCGAGTGCGGCGGCGGCCGCGAGCAGCACCTGCGCATCGGCCGTCCAGGCCTGCGCACCGCGCAGCGCGCTGCGCACCAGCCAGCGGTGGAAGGCACTGCGCGACGGCAGCGTCAGCACGTCCGAACCCCACAGCGTCAGCACCAACGGCACGCCGGTGCCGCGCACCGCACGGGCCGCGTGCCAGCCGACGCTGTTGGCCTGGTGCGCATGCAGCACGCGCGGCGCCCAGCGCTTGATCAGCCGGCGCAGGCGGTATGGCGCGTCCAGCCGCTTGATCGAAAGATCGACCTGCTCGTGCGCCAGCAGCAGCGGATGCGGGTCGATCTTCAGCTCGCCGTGCGTCGCGAGCACCACCGGCTGGCCGGCGGCGAGCAGCCCGCGCGCCATCCGCGCGACGTGGATCGATGCGCTGCCGACCAGCAGCACCGGCTTCGTCATGCCACGCTCCGCACGAAGACGAACAGCTGCGTCGGCGACCCCGGCTGCGCGAGGAACTCGGTGTCGGCATCGGCCGCCGCATTCGCGATGCGCGTCAGCACGGCCTGGGCACCGGGCAGCTTCCAGCCCGCCAGCCGCGACAGCAGGCGCACCACGAAACGCTTGCGGTACGCGGCAAAGGCCGGGGTCGGGCACTCGGTCGGGTGGTAGAAGCCGCGGCGCGACTGCAGCGTCAGCCCGGCCCGCGCGAACGCGTCGACCAGCGCCGCGCGCGTGCGGCGCTTCAGGTAGCCGCCATCGCGCGTCTGATCGGCCAGCGTCTCCAGCACGATCATCCGGCCGTCCGGCTGCAGCGCGTCAGCGCAGCGCTCCAGCAGCACCTGCAGTTCGCCGTCGTCGACCACGTGCTGCAGCACCGTGATGCTGAGGATCAGGTCGTAGCGCTGCGACCACACCGCCTGCGCGACCGGCTCGTAGCGGATGGCCGTCGACGGATGCTGGCGCGCCGCGCGCAGCAGCGCATCGCGCGACAGGTCGTGCCCGACGACGCGTTGCGCGCGGGTGGCGAGCAGCGCGCAGAAATCGCCGACACCGCAGCCGTAGTCGAGCGCGGCGGCCATCGGTTTCAGCAGCCAGCTCACGGCCTTCAGCCGCAGCCGCTGGTCGTAGGCGTAGGTGGCCGCATCGGACCAGCCGGTGTGCCCGTAGCGCCGCACGCGCTGGCTCCAGAAGGCTGCACTGCTCATGCGAAGGACCTCATGGGACTCGCCTCATCCCCGCGAGCCGGTGCAGCCACAGGCCGTAGACCAGCAGCACCACCGACGACGCGCCGGACTGCAGCGCGAGCGCCGTCGTGATGTCCCACTTCAGCACCCAGGCCAGCACGTAGGGCAGCAGCATCGACACCTGGTAGGCGACGCCGAACACCAGCGCCCGCCCCTGCTGCCCGACCACCAGCGGCAGCTGCGACAGCGGCGAGGTCAGGAAGCTCAGCACCATCCACGGCGACAGCAGCCGCGCCTGCGCGCCGGCCTCGCGCCATTCGGCGCCGAAGGCCCAGGCGAACAGGTCGGGCGCGAACAGCATCAACGCGATGAACGGCAGCGCGAACAGCGCGAGCTTCGAGCTCGTGCGGCGCGCGAGGCCTGCCAGGTCGCCGCCTTCGTTCCACAGCTGCGCCGCGCGCTGCTGGAAGACCTGGCCGACCGAGGCACCCAGCATCGCGAGCGGCGTGCGCGCGATGCGCAGCGCGAAGGCGTACCAGCCCAGCACCTGGCTGCCGAACGCGGCGCCCATCACCGCGAGCAGCGCGCTCGCCTGCAGCGCATCGAGCAGCGCATGCGGCAGGTTGATGCG
>NZ_JBFUGN010000631.1:0-3660 GCF_056402895.1 Rhizobacter sp. P3_B12
CGCAGGTCCTGGTTGAGCCACACCTGGTAGGCCTGGGTCGCGACCGCCTTCACGTGCTCGCACGAGGCGGCCAGCGCCGGGCTGCGCGCGACGAGCTGCGGGCACAACTGCGCGACCGAGGCGGCCGAGATGCCGAAGATCACCTGGTCGAAATCCTCGCCGAGCTTCAGCGTGCGCGTCGGCAGCGCTTGCTTGAACGCGTCGGCATACACCTCGGGCCAGTCGCTCCAGTTCGATTCGAGGTTGATGCCGTGGCGGCGCATCAGCGCGGCCTGCGCGGCGTCGAGCTGCTCGAAGCGCGGCGCGCTCGGCCAGCAGGCGAGGCCGTTCACGTCGACCAGCGGGTCGTAGCCCCGGGCCGGGTCGGCGAGCGCCGCCTGGTGCGTCATGCGGATCTCGGCGACCTGCTTCCCGGCCGCATCGGGCACCAGCTCGTCGACCTTGTGGAAGAACTCGAACTTGACGCCGCGTTCCTTCAGCAGCTGGTAGAACGGCGTGAACACCACGTCGCCCATGCCGGCCTGCATCTTCCACATGATCGCGCCGTGGTAGTCGAAGGCCACGCGCAGCATGCCGCGCAGCATCGTGCCGGCCTCGATGTCCGGCTTGTCGAAATTGCCGTCTTCGTACGCGAACACCAGGTCGTAGAAGCCGACCACCGGTGCCGAGCGCACCGTCACCTGCGGGTTCGCGCCGTGGCGCGTCAGCCAGGCCTGGAAGTCCTCGCCGTTGATCACGTCGAAGCCCTTCGTCAGCACCTCGTCCTCGATCATGCCGATGATGCTGGTCAGGCCCAGGTCGGCGCAGATGTAGAGGCGGCGCAGGTCGTCGGCGACGCTGCTGCCGGCCAGCAGGCCGTTGAAGCGCGCATGCAGCCAGGTGCGCACGCATTTCAGTGCGCTCGACTGCAGCAGGTGGTGCTCGGGGTCGTGGTCGCGCAGCGCGGCCGGCAGCTCGGCACTGAAGCGCTGCAGCGCGGCGAACGCGACGCCGACATCGCTGCACAGCGACAGCACGTCGTCCTCGACGTGCGCGGCGAGCCGGTGCAGCCAGCTGCCGGCATGGGTCTCGGCGGGGATCGCCCGGTGCGCCGGGCTCAACTCGCCATGCGCATCGGCCTCTTTCAACTCCCCCAGCCACTGCTTGATCCACCCATAGCCGACCTGCACGATCTGCCACAGGTCCAGCGTCTCGTTGCCCTGGCCGGGCTCGCCGGGCATCGCCGGGGTCTCGATCGGCCACAGCTTCCAGTCACCTTTCACCTGCTCGGTCAGCGTGATGAACTGCTGCGGCTTGAAGGCATCGCGCCAGGTGCGCAGCAGTGCGCCTTCGGGGCGCTCGAGCAGTTCGTAGGCGCGCTGGATGGTCTTGAAGGCGTTGGCGTAGAAGCCGAACCAGATGTGCAGCCCGTGTTCCTCGATGCGCTGGCCGAGCGCGGCATTGCGCCCGCTCGCGCCCTTGCCGCCGAGCCGCCAGCCCATCTGGTACACGGTGATGTCGTGCGCATTGCGCCAGCCGGGCTGGTCGGTGAGGTAGAAGGCCGCCGTCATCGCCGCGACGCCGCCGCCGAGGATCGCGATCTTCTTCGGCGCGATGCGCGAGTTGTCGTACAGCTCCTCGCCGGCCGGCACCTCGAAGTCCATGTCGATGTGGAAGGGCAGGATCGCCGGCTGCGCGCCGAGCTGCAGGCCGAGCGTGCGGTCCAGCGGGAAGCTCGCGAACGGGTGCAGCGTGCATTGGTAGTCGTCGCCGAGCAGCTGTACCTGGCGCACCGCCTTCACGGTGGCGGGCGCGGCGATCAACGCCTGGTACACCGCCTTGAGGCCTGCTGCATCGGGCAGCTGCTTCAGGAAGATCTGCGCGACGTTCGGGCTGCGCAGCATCTGCGCGATCTGCGCCCAGCCGGCGCGGTCGAGCGACAGGAAGCCGGGCAGGTTGGCCGCCAGCAGCTCGATCGCCTGCTCGATCAGCTCGGGCAGGCCGCCGAGCTCGTGGCGCGTGCCGTGGCCGGTCGTCGCCTCGACCTCGAGCAGCGGGTGCAGTTGCAGCACCGACTCCGGGCTGAACGGCTGGAAGCCCTTGGCCGCCAGCGTGAAACGGGTGGCCGGCGCGCCGTCGGCCGGCATCGTGTACTCGCACTGGTACTTCGGGTAGCCGAACAGTTCGCGCCCGTTGATCAGCGCCATGCAGTCGTCGACCCAGATGTGGCAGGGGTAGAAGAAGACGCGGCTCACGCCGGCCTGGCCGGCGAGCACCTGGCCGACCATCACCCAGGTGACGATGTCGGTCTCCTCGCCCCAGCCCTTGGCGGCGTCCGAAGGCCAGGCCGACTGCGCATGCTGCACCTTGGTGAAGGTCAGCATCACGAACGGCGACAGCACCTTGAAGCTCATCGTGCCGCCGGCCACCGCGGTCAGCGTCTCGTCGACGGTGGCCTGCAGGCGCGCCAGCTCGCCGTGCACGAAGAAGCCATACATCCGCGAGCGGTTCAGCCGAAGCGGCGGGTGCATCAGCGGCGAACCGCCGGGGTAGATGAAATCAGGGCGGTTCGGTGCTGCTTCGGTCATGGGGCCGAAGTATTACCGCTATGTCGGATAAGTCACGCTTTGTCACCCGTTCCAGGGGTGGCAGGATTTCACGGGCTGCGGCACATCGCCATCGCGAATCGCGATGGACGACGCTCGATCAGCGATCGTCGAACTGCATGCTGGCGAGCGTGGAGGGCCAGCCGGTGGCCGGTGCGCCGCCGCCACGGAAGCGCCGCCCGACGGCCACCGGTTGCGGCAAGCCGGGCAGCGAGAAGGGCACGAACCCGCGGCGTTGCGCCGCGCGGCGCTGGACCCACCACAGGCCCGCGAGGGCCAGCGCGGCGAGCAGGGCCACCGCGATCAACATCCAGGACATCATCGACATTCCAATGCAACAACCGCGGATTGTCGCAGGCGGGTGTCAATCGCCGGTAAGGCGTTGTCGCTGGGCGAGCGCCGGGAACAGCCTCATCCACAACCCGGCGACGACCAGCGTGCCCACGCCGCCCAGCAACACCGAGCCGACCGGCCCGAGCAGTGCCGCGGTGGCGCCCGATTCGAACTCGCCGAGCTGGTTCGATGCGCCGATGAAGATCGAGTTGACCGCGCTGACGCGGCCGCGCATCTCGTTCGGCGTCTCGAGCTGTACCAGCGTCTGCCGGATCACGACGCTGACCATGTCGGCCGCACCGCTGACCCACAGCGCGATCAGCGAGACGACGAACACCTTCGACACCGCGAACACCAGCGTCGAGAGCCCGAACACCGCGACCGCGGCGAACATCAGGTGCCCGACGCGGCGCTGCAGCGGCCAGCGCGTCAGCGCGACCGACATCGCGAGCGCCCCCACGGCCGGTGCGCCGCGCAGCAGCCCGAGGCCCCACGGGCCGGTGTGCAGCACGTCGCGCGCGAAGATCGGCAGCAGCGCGGTGGCGCCGCCCAGCAGCACCGCGAACAGGTCGAGCGAGATGGCACCCAGCACCACCGGCCGGTTCCAGATGAAGCCGACGCCGGCCAGCACGGTGCGCAGCGTCACCGGCTCCTTCGGCGGCGGCACGTGCGGATGGCCGATGCGCAGGAACAGCACCGCGGCGACCGCGAACAGCGCGCCGCAGACGGCGTAGACGACGTC
>NZ_JBFUGN010000632.1:0-3655 GCF_056402895.1 Rhizobacter sp. P3_B12
GTCGAGCACCGCGTGCAGCAGCGGCAGCTCGCGCCGCACGGCCGGGCCRAGCGCCGTCAGCCCGGGGCCGAAGCCGCCGCGCACCTGCACGTTGGCCAGCAGGTTCTTCTCGATGTAGTGCACCGCGACGTGGCGGTAGCCGATGTAGAGGTCGGCATCGCCCGAAGCGACCGCGCGCAGCGCGCCTTCGGCGCTGTCGTAGCGCTGCACCTGCGCGCCGGGGAAGCGCGACACCAGCAGGCCGTCGGCCGCCGAGGCCGCCTCGACGGCGACGCGGTAGCCGCCGAACTCGGTGGCGGGCGACACGTCGGAGACGTCGCGCCGCACCGCCAGCACCATGTTCGCGCCGAGCATCGGCCGGGTGTGCAGCAAGGTGCCGGCGCCATCGGCCGGTGCCGCGGTGAAGGCCACCGCATCGAGTTCGCCGCGCGCCAGCGTCTCCAGCATCACGGCCTGGCTGGGCGAGCGCTGGTAGTCGAGGCGCAGCCCGGTGCGCTCGGCCAGCAGGTCCATCAGCTCGATCACGTAGCCCTGCGGCCGCTCGGCATTGGCATCGAACGTGAAATAAGGCGGCAGGCCGGGCGAGGTGCCGACGCGCACCACCGGGTGCTGGGCCACCCAGGCGCGCTCGGCGTCGGTGAGGCGCAGCGTGGGGGATGGCAGCTGCGGCGGCTGCGGCTGGGCCGTGGCCGGCAGGATGAACGCAGCGGCCAGGCCCATCACGGCCGCCAGCCTGAGGCACCACTTCCTCGCTCCGCTCATGAGACTCCGCTCAGTTCGTCATTCGATCCCGCACGTCAATCCGATGATCTGCTGACGCCCAGCTCCTCGTAGAGCCGCTCGACCAGCGCGCGYAGTTCGTCGACCTCGCGCTTCAGGCTCAGCTGCTGCGCCTTCAGTGCCGCCAGCTCGCTGGTGGCGACGAAATCCTCGTCGCTCGACGCCACCGGCATCGCCGAGATGTCGACCATGCCGCTCAGCAGGTGGGTCCAGCGCGCCTCGCGGGCACCGGGCGCGCGCGGCAGCTTGACCACCAGCGGGCCGCCCTTCTCGTCGGCGCGCGTGGCCAGTTCGTCGAGGAAGGCCTCGACCGACGAGGTGTCGGCGAAGCGGTGCAGCCGCTCGCAGTTGGCGCGCAGTTCGGAGGCCGTCTGCGGCCCGCGCAGCATCAGCACCGCGAGCAGCGCGACCGATTGCGACGGCAGCGCGAGCGCGCGGCCGAGGTTGTGCTCGTAGCGGCTGACGCGCGAGCCGCTGGACTCGAAGGCCAGGTGCAGGGCCTTCAGCGCGTCGACGGCCGATTGCACCTCGGCATCGGTCGCGTTCATCACCGGATCGCGGGCGGTCTTCTGGTTGCAGCCGGAGGCCAGCGCGTTCAGCGACAGCGGGTAGCTGTCGGGCACGGTGCTGGCCTTCTCGATCAGCACGCCGAGCGCGCGGGCCTCCAGCAGGGTCAGCGGCCGCAGGCTCACACCGCGAACCCGTCGTCGGCCTGGATCACGGCGCCGTTGACGAAGTGGCTCTCGTTGGCGCACAGCATCATCAGCACGGCGTCGAGGTCTTGCGGCTGGCCGATGCGCTTGCGCGGCATCATGTCGATCAGCTTCTTGCCCTGTTCGGTCTTCCAGTGGTGGTGGTTGATCTCGGTGTCGATGTAGCCGGGGCAGATCGCGTTGACGTTGATGCCGTAGCGGCCCCATTCAAGCGCCATTGCGCGGGTCATGTGGATGACGGCCGACTTGCTCATGCAGTAGACGCCGATCTGGCCGAGCACCTTGAGCCCGGCCATCGACGCGATGTTGACGATGCGCCCGCCGGTGAAGGTGCCGGGTGCGGCGCCCTTGGCGCGCGCCAGCATGCGCTTGGCCACCTCCTGGGCGACGAAGAACGCGCCCTTGGTGTTGGTGTCCATCACGTAGTCGTAGTCGTCGGGCGTCACGTCGGTGAGCTTCTGCGTGGTGCTGACGCCGGAGTTGTTGACGAGGATGTCGAGGGTGCCCATCTCGGTCTCGGCGTGGGCGATGGCGGCCTTGATGCTGTCGTGGTCGGTCACGTCGAGCTTGACGACGTGGGCGACGCCGCCGCCGGCCTCGATCTCGGCGCGCAGCGCCTTCAGGCGTTCGACGCGGCGGCCGGCCAGCACGACGGCGGCGCCGGCACTGGCGAGTGTCTTGGCGAACTGGGTACCCAGCCCGCTGGAGGCACCGGTGACCAGCGCGACGCGGCCGGAGAGATCGATGCTGTAGCTCATGTTCTGGCTCCTTGATTTGTTCGATGTTGCGGCACGAAGCCGACCTCACGTCAAAGACCTGGGGTCAGCGGCGGCCAAGGCTGTGGGGCAAGATAGCACGAAGCCACCGTGCTTCAACCGTCTGCAGGAGTCCGATGAATCCCACCTTGTTCCGCCCGCTCGCGCTGCGCGAGCTCGAGCTCTCCAACCGCGTGATCGTCGCGCCGATGTGCCAGTACTCGGCCGTCGACGGCTCTGCCACCGACTGGCACGTGATGCACCTCGGCGCGCTGACGCAGGGCAGTGCCGCGCTGACGCTGATCGAGGCCACGGGCGTGAGCCCCGAGGGCCGCATCACGCCCGATTGCCTGGGCTTGTGGAGCGACGAGAACGAAGCCGCGCTGGCGCGGGTGCTGGCGGCGATCCGCCCGCATGCCAAGGGCGCGATCGGCATCCAGCTGGCGCATGCGGGCCGCAAGGCGTCGAGCGCCCCGCCGTGGAAGGGCGGCCAGCTGATCACGCCGCAAAACGGCGGTTGGACGCCGTGGGCCCCGTCGGCGGTGCGCCAGCGCCCTGAAGAGGCGCCGCCGCACGCGATGAGCGAAGACGACATCCGCACCGTGATCGCGCAGTTCACGAAGGCGGCCGAGCGCTCGCAGCGGCTGGGCCTGGACGTGATCGAACTGCACTGTGCGCACGGTTACCTGATGCACCAGTTCCTGTCGCCGATCAGCAACCAGCGCACTGATGCATGGGGGGGCAGCCTGGAGAACCGGATGCGTCTGCCGCTGGCGGTGTTCGATGCGGTGCGTGCGGTGTGGCCGGCGCACAAGCCGCTGGGCGTGCGCGTATCGGCGACGGACTGGATGGAGCATGGCGAAGCGCCGAGCTGGACGCTGCCGCAGACGGTGGAGTTCGCGAAGGCCTTGAAGGCACGCGGCTGCGATTTCATCGATGTGTCGTCGGGCGGCATCACGTCGCAGCAGCAGATCAAGTTGGGTGCGGGCTACCAGGTGCCGTTCGCGCGTGCCATCAAGGAGGCCAGCGGTCTGCCGACGATGGCGGTCGGCCTGATCACCGAACCGTCGCAGGCCGAGCAGATCCTTGTCGACGGGGACGCCGACATGGTGGCGCTGGCACGCGGGATGCTGTGGAACCCGCGTTGGGTGTGGCACGCAGCGGCCGAGCTGGGGGCGCAGGTGGCACCGCCACCGCAGTACGGGCGGTCTGCGCCGCGGGGTCATGCGGATGTGCTGACCGGGGTGCCGTTCGGCGGACGGTGACCGCTTTTCCCCTTCCCCGGGGGTGGTTCACTGCGTGAGGCTGCTGCCGGGTCTCGCCCCGGCGGGCGAGTCACTTTCATTTGAAGCCCAAATGAAAGTAACCAAAGCAAAGGGCYTCAATACAACACCATACGGTTCGTTC
>NZ_JBFUGN010000633.1:0-3641 GCF_056402895.1 Rhizobacter sp. P3_B12
GAGTCGGGTGAGCCAGGCGGCCGGGCTGGAGGGGCGCGAAGCGTTGAACAGGCAGATGCTCGCCGCGACGAAGAGCAGCGGATCGACGATGCCCACGTGCTCGGAGCCGGGGAAGATGCGCGCGATGACGTCCACCTGAAACACCCAGCGTACGGCCAGGGTCACGCCGAGCAGCCCGACGGCGAGGCCCGCTACTCGCGCGGTTGAAAGGGCCGATTTCTGCATGGGGTGTGTTCGATCCGGTGATTGCCGCCAGGCGATGTTGCGGCGCACAACCTCTCGACGGGCAGGCGACACTGGAGCAAGCGCTAGCCGCAGAGTACGCCTCAGCGGAAGCGCTGAAGGCCGGAAGTGGGCCCGCGCGGCATGCCAATCTTCATGTGGGTGCGCTAGAAGTGCATTCGACTAGGTCAGCACCGCCATCGCGCCCACATCCGCTCGGACGCGTCTGAGCAGACCCAACGCGTTGCGCCGAAGGTCTCCTTTCGGTACGAGCGGTCGTTCGGCGTCTGAGTCTGATCGACCGCACCCAGCCTAAAGCGGTCCTCCGCCTAGCCACATCAGGCGAACGCGAAGCCGACGTTCGCCAACGTCACGTCACCGCCATGCACCGCCGTCGCGCGAGACTCGGGCCCCGCCTCCGTATGCAAGGGCACTCAAGTTTGGCTCCGAGAGTCGATAGCTGAGTCTTTCCGGAACGAGCGCAGCACCGAGGACTTCGTAGAAGGACATTCCTCGGATGTTGGACGCCTTCACCGGCCAGTCGATGCGGCTGCAGCCGTTGTCCCGGGCGTACCGGGAAACCCATGTCATGAGTGCCCTGCCGGCCCCTTGGCTCCTCTGGGCCGTACTCACATACAGCTCCTTCAGCTGGCAGTGCCGACGCATATCCGGCGCGAAGTCCACGAGCGAATACACAAGCGTGATGGCGGCCAGGCCGAGCACCCGGCTGCCGTCCACCGTAGCCACGATCAGACGGTGTGGCGAGCTCGGTCCCAGCAAGTTGTCAATGAGATGCTCCCGCACGGCATCTCGGGCAACCACCGCGCCTTCGTTGTAGTAGGCGTGCAACTCGCAGAGTAGATCGATCAAGGACTCGTATTGCGGCTCAGCGACAAGGTCTACGTACATTTCGCGCCTCGTGGTTGTCATCCAGAATGGCTGGCTCGCGATTCTCCGGCAGGATCGCTCCATCTGCTCCGGGACGCCCGGTCGACGGTCGCGCAGGCAAGCGCCTGTGTGCGGTCATGACGTATCGCTTTCGATCCCCGCCTACCTCTAGAGTATGAGCTTCCCTCCCGCCTTCATTCTTGAGTGGCATCCGCTCCGGAGAGCGTGAAAAAGAAGGTCGCACCCCTGCTTGGCGCGGCTTCCGCCCAAATGCGTCCGCCATGTCGCTCGACGATGCGTTGCGCGATCGACAGTCCCACGCCGCTCCCTTCGAACTCCTCGGCACGGTGGAAGCGCTGGAACGCATCGAACAGACGGGGCGCGCGTGCCATGTCGAAACCTGCACCGTTGTCCCGCACGAAGAAGACCCGCTCTTCGCCGCGCTGTTCGCAGCCTATCTCGATCGCGGGGCGCTCGGCGCGCCGGGTGAACTTGAACGCGTTCGACAGCAGATTGACGAACAACTGCCTCAGCAGCGTCGCGTCAGCAACAATCTCAGGTAGATCGCCGATCCGTGGCATCACGCGCAACGGTTGCTCCTGCAGCAAGTCGTCGACGACACCCCGCACCAGCACTGCCAGGTCCACGGCCTGCATCGTCAGTGTCTGCCGCCCCACACGCGACAGACGCATCATTGCGTCGATCAACTGGTGCATGCGCTGCGCCGATCGTTCGATGTGAGCCAACCAGCCGCGTTGCTCTGCTGGCAACTCCACGCTTGGATCGCTCACCAGCAGCTTCGCAAATCCGCTGATGACGTTCAACGGCGCGCGCAGGTCGTGCGAGGCCGAGCGCGTGAAGGCGTCGAGCTCGCGGTTCGCAACTTCGAGCTCGCTGACATGCTTGTGCACGCGCCGCGCGAGTTCTGCGTTCTCCAGCCGAAGGCGCCGCACCGTAAGGCCTCGTCCCAGCACTGGCAGGATAGCGCTCAGCTTGAACGGCTTGAGGATGTAGTCCAGCGCGCCGGTCTGCATCGCCTCGACGGCGGAGCCGATTGTTCCTTCACCCGTCATGATGATGCCGACCAGCATCGGATCAACTTGCAGCGCTGCCCGCAGCAAATCGATCCCGTTCAGATCCGGCATCATCAGATCGGCCAGCAGCAGGTCGAATGGACCTTGGCGCAGAGCTACCAGAGCCTCTTCTCCGTGGGTGCAACCGACGACCTGGTAGCCGTGGTCTTCCAGGGTGTCGCACAGCGCCTGCATCTGCGCGACCTCGTCATCGACGATGAGCAGTCGACCTTGGGGTACTTCGGTCACTGGGCCTCCTTTATCGAATCCGTGGCCGCCTGGGTCAGCTCGACCAATGCCGCGCGCAGTTCGCGCAGTTTGGGTGGTTTGCTCAGCACGCGATCCACGTGCTCAGGAAATTCGCCATCGCTCATGAGCCGCTGCCCCCAGCCGGTGAGCATGATGACCGGCGTTGTGTTCCCGCCCGCCTTCACGGCCGCGGCGACCTTGCGGCCATCCACGTACGGCATGCCGAGGTCGGTCACGACGACATTGAAGGCCTCGACGAGTGGGCGAGCCGCTTCGAAAGCGTCAATACCAGCCTGGCCGCCGTTTGCGATGGTGACGACGTGGCCATCCAGTTCGAGCGTGTCGCACAGCGACTTGAGCATGATCGGATCGTCGTCGACGATCAGGATGCGCTGCCGCGCTGCTGGCGCCTGTGGTCGCGGCGGTGCCGATGCGCTTGGTTCCACGGTCGGGATCGGGAAACTCAGGCGCACCGTCGTGCCATGTCCTAAGGCACTTTCAACTTCAACATCTGCGCCGTGTCTCTGTGCGACGCCGTACACCATCGCCAGTCCGAGACCTGTGCCGCGCTCGCCCTTGGTCGTGAAGAAGGGTTCCAGGCAGCGGCTCCGCGTGTCGTCGTCCATGCCTGTGCCGGTGTCGGTGACTTCCACCACGGCGTAGCGTCGAGCCGTCTCCGGGGCGTCCTCGGATGAGCCGGTGCGGCGTGTTCGCAATGTCAACAGACCGCCGTCGGGCATCGCGTCCACTGCATTGAATATCAGGTTGGTCAACGCCTCGCGCACTTCGCTCTCGACACCCAAGATAGCGGGTAGATCGGGATCCAGCTCGGTCAGCAGGCGCACGACCATGCCGCGTTGCTGTGGCATGTCGCTCCAGCGGGCGTGGGTCAGGTCGACCACTTGCTGCACCAAGGGATTCAGCCGCACCGATGTCGACAGCGACTGTGGCTCGCGTTGGCGATAGAACTCCCGCATGCGAGCCACCGTGGCGGCCACGTCGTCAATTGCGCGCGCGATCGTCACCAGGTAGCCACGCCCTCGTTCGCTCAGATGCGGCTCACGTTCCAGCAGGCTCTCGGTATACAGCGCCACGGGCGAGATGGCGTTGTTGATGTCATGGGCGATGCCGCTGGCCATTTGTCCAAGGGCCCGCAGACGTTCCTGCTGCATGACTGTCTGCTGGCTCTGGCGCAGGTCGTCGTATGCC
>NZ_JBFUGN010000634.1:0-3640 GCF_056402895.1 Rhizobacter sp. P3_B12
GTCGAAGACATAGGCGCCTACCGCGCCCCAACGCGCCAGCAGCAGCCCGGCCAGCGCCGGCCCGGCCACCATGCCGATCGTCCCGCGCAYCGACGACAGCGCTGCGACGGCTGCGAACTCTTCAGGTCGCGCGAGCTTCTGCGTCAAGGCTTCCAGCGCCGGGCGGTGGAAGCCGCTGGCGCCCTGCAGCACGGCCACGAGCGCGTAGATCGCCAGCACGTTGGGCGCAGCGGTCAACGCGTTGGCCAGCAGGCCCGCCAGGCACAGGGCCATCAGCGCCTCCGACCCGATCAGCAGGCGCTTGCGGTCCACGCGGTCCGCCACCGCGCCGCCCAGGAGTCCGCAGGCGACAACCGGCACGAGCTGCACGAGGCCCAGCAGGCCGACCTGGGCGTTGGAATGCGTCAGCTCGTACAGCTGCCAGGGCACGGCCACATAGCTGACCATGGTGCCCAGACCCGAGATGAACTGGCTGGCGAAAAGACGGCGGAAGGCGGTGTTGCGGCGCAGGGGCCCGATATCGAGAAGCATGCAGCATTGTCATCGGCCCGAACCCATCGAGCCGCCGTGTCCCTGGTGGACAATGAATTCATCTCTCGCGCACCGGACCACCCATGACCATCAAACTGTCCAAGGAAGCAAGGAAGGAAGCCATCGCCTCCATCGAGCGCAAGTTCGAGAAGCCGATGCGGTCGCCGGAACAATGAGTGAACATTGAACAACGGAGAACCTGCTTGCTAAGTCTCGACAGTACCCACTGGCAGCAACTCGATCATGCGTACGGAACCGCGGAGGACATTCCCGCGCTGCTTCGGCAACTCGCTTCGCTGCCGAACGACGACGGGGAAGCGAGCCCGTGGTTTCAACTCTGGAGTGCCCTCGCTCACCAGGGTGACGTGTACCCGGCCTCGTTTGCCGCCGTTCCTCACGTCATTGCTGCGCTTGCCTCGTCGCCCATGGCGGCCCACGCGTCGTACTTCCATTTCCCTGCGTGGGTCGAGATCTGTCGGGCGAAGCAAGGTGCCAGCATTCCAGACGAGCTGTCCGGGCCTTACTTCAACGCTCTGGGCCGCCTTCCGGCGCTCGCGGCCGAGTGCTCTGCAAAGCCCTGGGATCTTGGCTTCCTGGCATGTACCCTCGCAGCCACCGCTGCCGCCAAGGGCCAGCACGCAATTGCAGAGGCCCTGCTGGAAATGGCTGAGGAGGGCTCAGCGGAAGACTTCCTTGAGTGGCGGAACGATCAGTGATGCCATCTTCTTCCATCAACGCAACATGACAGCACTGCACGACCATGAAAGGTGGCTCGACACGCTCGACGCCAAGCTGCGTGTTGAAGGCGAGACGATAAGAGTCACCGCCTTGCCCTGGACCCGAGTGACGTCATGAACGAGTTGCGATCTGAATGGAACATCAAAGATGAGTGGCGGGACTTCTGAATGGCACGCGCGATTCTGGTCGGACTGCTGATGCTTCCCGCCGCCGCGTTCTCATCCAACGAGCTCATCTCCACCCTCGAGCAACGCCTGCGAACCGACGGCGTCGAAGGCGTCAACGCCTACCTGGGCAAGCAATCGTCCGTGCTGGCCGACCTGAGCCAACGGACCGCTGACTGCGACACGCAGGCCATCGGCCTCGCGGTCAAGCTGAGCCGCGGCAAGAATTCGAAGACAACCGAGGCGCACAGAGAAGCACTTCGCAGCGCAGTCGGCGCCTGCACCGAGAACGTCCTGTCGCTGCTCTCGCTGAACGAGATCCCGAAGATCTGCGCTTCCGTGTCATCCTGGACGGTGACCCAGACGGCCCGGGAACTGCGGCGCCGGATGCAAGCCATCGACACGGATGAAACGCTCCGCTCCACCGAGCGCGGCAAGGCCTGTCGCGCCGCCTATCTCTTCGAATTCCAGAACACCCGAGTCGGCCTCCGAGTCAAGTCATGACCTTTCCCAGCATTCCCCACCCCGCCACTGAAACCGCCGCGGCGGATGACGGGCAGATCCACCAGCTCTCGCTCTCCGGCGGGGGGTTTCGTGCCGCCTTCTATCACCTGGGCGCCCTGCACGCGCTGGCCGCCCAGGGGCGCCTGCGCGAATTGAAGATGCTGGTGACCATCTCGGGCGGATCGATCGCCGCGGGCTTCTTCCTGCAGGAATGGCTGGCCGTGGCGCGGCACGGGCCGGTGCGCGACGATGCGCTGGCGCAGTGCGCGCTGCGTGCGCACCTGGCTCTCTTTCGCAAGAGCCGCCACAACCCGCGGCTGCGCGTCATGGCGTCGATTCGCGCGCTGAGCAGCGGGCTGGTGCGCAACGAGTTCGGCTTCTCGGATGCGATGTCACGCATCAATCGCCGCTGGCTGCGCCGCCTGCACCGCGCGGCCGCGGCGGATGTGTGGCCCGCCGACTTGCCGGAGTGGCGCATCGCCTGCTCCGACTACGCCCAGGGCAACCGCTGCGTGGTGCTGCTGGGCRACCGGCTCCTGCCGCGCCAGCCCGATGCCAGCTACCTGACGATGAACGACCTGCCGGTCGCGCGCGCCATCGCGGCGTCGAGCGCGGTGCCAGGCGTGTTCGAGCCCATCCGTTGCGGCAAGCACCACCTGGGCGATGGCGGCGTGCTCGACAACCACGGCCTGCGCGAGTTCGACCCGGCCCTCGGCCATGCCACCTGCATCGACGCCTCCGCGCCGGCCTGGCCCATGCGCCCGATCGACGGCTGGGCCACGCCGATGCGGGCGATGGACCTGATGATGGAGCAGACCCGCGGCGACGTGCTGCGCGCACGCAACTGCACGTTGATCTCGTTGCGCGACCCGGTGCCCCAGCCGAGCGGGCTGGACTGGTGGCCGCACCTGCGCGCACTGCGCACCGACCTCGACGACTTCGCGGCCACCGAGGCCCACCTGCTGTTCCTCGCGGGCCACCAGAGTGCGACGGGCAGTGCCGACATCCCCACCGACTGCCCGCCGGACATGACGGCCCTGTGGGGCGCGATGAGCCGGGCTGCGCTGCCGGAGCTGCCCGGCGACGAAGCCCAGCAGCTCGGTGATGCCCGCGCCGCCTGCATGGACGACCTGGAGCGCGGCCAGCACGTGCTGTTCGCGGGCATGCAGAAGCGCTCGGCGGCCTCGGTGATGGTGTCGATCGGGTCGCTGCTGATGCTGGCGATGACGATGGTGACCGTGATCGTGCTGGCTCGCTTCATCTGGGGTTTCGGCATCGGCCACATCCCGCTGCCGGCGCGGCCGCTCTCGACGCGCGCGCTGCTGTTCCTCGGCTGGCTGGTGGGTGCCGCGTGGCTGTGGCAGTTCCACGCGCCRCGGGCCGGTGCGCTGTTCTACAACATGCGCCAATGGTTCGGCGTACTGGCCGGCCCGATCCTGCTGCCGGCGCTGGCGACAGTGTCGATCGCCTTGCGCCTGAAGGTGGCCGCGTTCTCGAACCGCGACCTCACGGCCTGGGCGCGCACGGCGTTGCTGCGGCATGAACRCCGGCGCCAGCTCGCTGCCAGCCGCGCGGGCGCGTGATCGCGCTTTTCTCCATGCTGTTCAACTTCACGTTGCTGCCTCTCGAAGAAATCAGGCCCTGGGGCGGCCCCGGCGACCTGAGTCTTCATTGGTTCGGGCTGACCGATGGCCGCTATTGGA
>NZ_JBFUGN010000635.1:0-3637 GCF_056402895.1 Rhizobacter sp. P3_B12
CAGCAGGGCCGGGGCGAGCCACGCGTCGCCCGCCAGCAGCACGAGGCCGACGCCCAGCCCGCCGACCGTGCCCTGCCCCTCGGCGCCGATGTTGAAGTGCCCGCAATGGAAGGCCACCGCCACCGCCAGCCCGGTGCAGATGAAGTTGGTCGTGTAGTACAGCGTGTAGCTCCACGCGAGCTCGCTGCCGAACGCGCCCTGCACCAGCAGCTGCACCGCGGTGAACGGGTTCTGCCCGATCGCCCAGACCACCAGGCCGGCGGCGAGCAGCGCCATCGCGACGTTCAGCACCGGCAGCAACAGCACGTCGATCCAGCGCGGCAGCACCGCAGGCACGTGCTTCATGCCGGCACCCCGGTCGCGCGGGCATCGCCCATCAGGCAGCCGAGCCGCGTCTCGTCCGCCTCGTCGCGCGCGACCTCGCCGGTGATGCGCCCGCCGCTCATCACGACGATGCGGTCGGACAGCGCGAGGATCTCGTCCAGCTCGGTCGACACCAGCAGCACCGCGCAGCCGGCATCGCGCAGCCCGACGATGCGGCGGTGGATGTATTCGATCGCGCCGATGTCGACGCCGCGCGTCGGCTGCCCGATCAGCAGCACGCGCGGCGCGCGCCGGAACTCGCGCGCGAGGATCAGCTTCTGCTGGTTGCCGCCGGAGAACTTCGACGACGCGAGCCGCTCGTTGCGCGGCCGCACGTCGAACTCCTCCATCATCTGCCGGCACTGCGTGCGCGCCTGCGCGCCGGCGATGAACGGGCCGCGCTGCAGCGCCGCGTCGTCCACATAGCCGAGCAGCGACGACTCCCAGGCCTCGAAGCCGAGCACCAGCCCGAGGCGGTGGCGGTCTTCCGGCACGTGCGCGATGCCGAGCTCGCGCAGCCGGTGCGGGTTGCCGGGATGGCTGGCGTCGATGTCGACCTGGCCACCGTCTTCGCGTGCGATGCGCAGCCGCCCCTGCTGCAGCGGCTGCAGCGTGCTCAGCAGCGCCAGCAGCTCGCTCTGCCCGTTGCCCGAGACGCCGGCCACGCCGACGATCTCGCCGGCATGCAGGTCGAGCGACACGTCCTGCAAGCGCAGCACGCCACCGGCATCGCGCCAGCTCAGGCCTTGCGCCTGCAACCGCAGCTCGCCGCGCTCGCGCGCGAGACGCGCGCCGGAGCGCTGCACCTGGCGGCCCACCATCAGCTCGGCCAGTTCGGCCTCGCTGGTCTGCGCGGTCTCGCGGTCGGCGACGACGCTGCCGCCGCGCATCACCGTGACGCGGTCGGTCACCGCCAGGATCTCCTTCAGCTTGTGCGTGATCAGCAGCACCGTGACGCCGCGCGCCTTCAGCGTGGCGAGCACGCGGAACAGCGCTTCGGTCTCCTGCGGCGTCAGCACGCCGGTCGGTTCGTCGAGGATCAGGATGCGCGCGCCGCGGAACAGCGCCTTCAGGATCTCGACCCGCTGCAGCACGCCCACCGGCAGCTCGGACACGCGGGCATCCGGGTCGACGACGMGCCCGAACTCCTGCTCCAGCCGCTGCAGCTCGCGGCGCGCCGCGGCCAGGCTCTTCGACAGCGCGAAGCCCTGCTCCGCACCGAGCACCACGTTCTCGAGCACGGTGAAGCGGTCGACCAGCATGAAGTGCTGGTGCACCATGCCGATGCCGTGCGCGATGGCGTCATGCGTGCCGCGCAGCGCGACCGGCTTGCCGTCGATCGCGATGCTGCCCTCGTCGGCCGGGTAGAAGCCGTAGAGGATGCTCATCAGCGTCGACTTGCCGGCACCGTTCTCGCCGACGATGCCGTGCACGCTGCCGCGCTGCACCGCGAGGTTCACGCCGCGGTTGGCGTGCACCGCGCCGAAGGTCTTGTGGATGCCGCTCAGTTCGACGGCGAGGTCGGGGCTCAAGGTGCGCAGTTTCAAGACATCAGTACTTGCAGCCGGCCTCGGGACTGTAGTTCGCAACCGATTGCTTGCCCGACACGATGTCGGCTTCCACCGCGGCGAGCTTCTTCTTCGTGTCGTCGCCCACGAGCTTCGCGTTGTATTGGTCCATCGCGAGGCCGACGCCCTGCTCCTTCAGACCGAGCACGACGAGGCCGGGCTTCCAGCTGCCGTTCTTCGCCGAGCTGACGAGGCCGTAGACCGCGTTGTCGACGCGCTTGAGCATCGACGACAGCATCGTGCCCGGCTGCAGGTGGTTCTGGTTGCTGTCGACGCCGATCGCGAGCTTGCCCTGGTCCTTGGCGGCCTGGTAGACGCCGATGCCGGTGCCGCCGGCGGCCGCGAAGACGACGTCGACGCCGCGCGAGAACTGGGCCTTCGCGAGTTCGCCGCCGCGCGTCGGGTCGCTCCAGGCCGACGGCGTCGTGCCGGTCATGTTGCTGACGACCTCGACCTTCGGGTTCGCGACCTTCGCGCCCTGCTCGTAGCCGCACTGGAAGCGGCGGATCAGCGGCACGTCCATGCCGCCGACGAAGCCGACCTTGCCCGACTTGCTGGTCGTCGCGGCCAGCCAGCCGGCGAGGAACGAGCCTTCCTGGTCCTTGAACAGCACCGATTGCACGTTGGGCTGCTTGACCTCGGAATCGATGATCGCGAAGTGCACCTTCGGAAATTCCTTGGCCACCTTCTCGAGCGCCGACGCATGGCCGAAGCCGACCGCGATCACCGGGTCCGACCCCTTCTGCGCCATGCGGCGCAGCGCCTGCTCGCGCTGGGTGTCGTTGGAGATCTCGAAGTCGAGGTAGGCGGTGCCGGTCTCCTTCTTGAAGCGCTCGATGCCGTTGTAGGCGGCTTCGTTGAACGACTTGTCGAACTTGCCGCCRGCGTCGTAGACGATGGCCGGTTCGGCCTGGGCGGCGATGGCGGTGGCCGCGAAGGCCAGGGTGAAGGCGATGCGCTTCATTCGTGGTGTCCCTGAAAAATGGTGCGGATCATTCTCGCAAGAAGCGTGCACATCAACGGCCATCGCGTGACGGGGAAACCCGTAGCCCGGATGCCAATCCGGGATGTGTCGGACCAACCCCGGACTGGCATCCGGGCTACAGGCGAAATCCGTCAGGCAGCAACTCGCCGGCCGTCGTTTCGCGGCGTGCGCCTGCCAGGTTCGTCAGCAGCACCGGCAATTGCGGGCCGCYAAGCTCGAACATCACCTGCCGGCACGCGCCGCACGGCGAGATCGGGCCCGGGGTGTCGCCGATCACCGCCAGCCGTGCGAAACCGTCGACCGGCACGCCGGCCGCGATCGCGGTGAAGAACGCCGTGCGCTCGGCGCAATTGCACAGGCCGTAGGACGCGTTCTCGACATTGCAGCCGTGGAACACACGGCCGTCGGCGGCCAGCAGCGCGGCACCGACGAAGAACTCGGAGTACGGCGCGTAGGCGGCATCGCGTGCCTGGCGAGCCTCGGCGATCAGGTCATCGTCGGTCATGGGGTCGTCCTGGTGATGTGTTCGGCGATCAGTGGTGTCGGTGCGGGCGCGTGGTCGGTGATTGCGCAGGCGCTGCGCACCGCGGCGATGGCTTCGTCGGCCTCGGCGGCCGTGCGCGCGTGCACCCGGGCGAGCGGCGCGCCCGCTTCTACGCGGGTGCCGATCGGCAGCAGGTCCGACAGGCCGACCGACGGGTCGATGGCGTCGCCGCTGCGG
>NZ_JBFUGN010000636.1:0-3628 GCF_056402895.1 Rhizobacter sp. P3_B12
GCTATGCGCAGTACCGGGGCCGGCGCGGACATCCGGTGGGTTTTGCGGCCGAACTCTACACCGAGCTGGTGATGCTGACCGGCGACGAAGGCGCGCGCCGGCTGGTGGCGCGCTATCCGGCGCAGGCGGTCGATGTCGACGATTCCGGCGTGCTGATGGATGTCGACAACGAGGGCGATCTCGATCGCGTGCGGGCCGCCTACAGCCCAGCCTTGTTCGGCGACTCCCGCTAGCCGGTTGTCGTCAACGCGTGCCGCTCGACCAGCGCCACCAGCCGCTCGATGCCGCGGTCCCGGATGCCGCACTGGCGCAGCGAGCGCGCCGTTTCCATCAGGTAGTCGAGCGTCGTGCCGTAGCGCCCGCAGGCGCTGCGCAGCACGCCGAGCAGGTGCTCGTCGCTCAGCGTGCCGGTGTAGTTCGGGCTGCTGCGGCTGAGCGTGAAGCCGAGCGCGCTCACCGGCCCTTGCGGCGTGCGGCACGGCAGCCAGCGGGCATCGTAGACGCCGGTCGGCATCTCGCGCGCCCACAGCCTCGGCAGCTCGTCGTCGACGCGCTCGCGCTCGATGCGGTAGA
Source organism: Rhizobacter sp. P3_B12 (assembly GCF_056402895.1). NCBI lineage: Bacteria > Pseudomonadati > Pseudomonadota > Betaproteobacteria > Burkholderiales > Sphaerotilaceae > Rhizobacter > Rhizobacter sp. P3_B12. Next base: position 574 of record NZ_JBFUGN010000636.1, read on the forward strand.
CCATGCCGCGGCACGAGCCGCCGGCCACCAGCGCGAACACCAGGCCCGGGCATTCGGGCGTGCCGCGGTTGATGCGCGAGCGCATCTCGAGCGCGCGGTGCCAGCCGTGCACCTGGGCCGGCCGCTGCTCGGCGRCTTCGAACTCGGGGCGCCAGATCAGCGACGCGTAGCCGAAGATCCACAGGTCGTCGCGGCCGCCCCAGCGGGAATGCACGTCGGCCAGCAGTTTCGCGGGGTCGCGCACGGGCGCCAGGCCGGTATCGATCACTGAATCGAGCATGGACGACACTCTAGAATGAATTTTCTTCAGCCGGGAGCTTGCGATGAGTGACCAAGACGATGACGTGCAGAAGTACGCGCTGGGCGCAGTGGCCTTCGTGGTGGCGCTGGTGGTGGCCGGGGTCATCGGGCTGGCCGCGTCGCGCGTGCTGCATGCGCCGAAGGCTGCCGGCCCCTCCGCCACGGCCACGGCCCCAGCGGGGGCCGAGACCTCCGCGGCCGAGCGCATCTACTTCGAGGTCGGCCAGGACAGCCTGCCGGCCGATGCCATCGACGTGCTGAACCGCGTCGCCGAGGCGGCCCGCTCGAGCGGTGGCACCGTGCTGATCTCCGGCTTCCACGATGCGAGCGGCGACGCCGCCGCGAACGCCGATCTGGCGAAACGCCGCGCGCAACGCGTGCAGCATGCGCTGGAGGCGAACGGCGTCACCGCCGACCACCTGCAGCTCAGCAAGCCGRCCGTGACCACCGGCGACGGCGACCCGAAGGCGGCGCGGCGCGTCGAACTGCGCCTGCAATAGCAGCCCTCGCGATGCCCGGGTAGGACATCGCGCACATGCCGTGGCGGCCCTCGCCGATAGGGGCTGCCACTGCGGCAGCCTAAGCTCGAACGAATCCGTTCAAGCAGGGGCTGCAGCATGAAGATCCATCCGCAACGTCACGAGAACCTGAAGAAGATCGTCGACCTGGTGGAGGGCATCGACATCGCGATGCTGACCACCCAGTCGGCCGATGGCCGGCTGCTCGGCCGCCCGATGGCCGCGCTCGAGGTCGACCGCGACGGCAGCTTCTGGTTCTTCACCAGCGAGCGCTCGGCCAAGGTGCACCAGCTCGACCGTGTGAACCTCGCGTTCACCGATGAAGACGACGCGACCTACGTGTCGATCAGCGGCCATGCCGCGATCGTCAACGACCGCGCCCGCATCGACGAACTCTGGACCGCCGCCGCGAAGCCGTGGTTCCCGCAGGGCAAGGACGACCCGGACCTGGTGCTGCTGCGCGTCGACACCGACATCGCCGAGTACTGGGACGCGAACAGCAGCCGGATGATCCGCCTGCTCGCGATGGCCGCCTCGGCCGTCGCCGGCCGGCCGATCGGCCTGGGCGAGCACGAGGTCGTCAGCAACCCGTCGCGCCCGCCGGTCTCGCACCAGCGCTCGCTCATCGGCGATTGATCCCGTGTCGCGGCGTCGTGCGTGGTCGTGGAGCCTGCTCGGCCTCGCTGCCGCCGTGCTGGTGGCGTTCGTCGCCTGCGAAGCCCTGGGCTGGCCGTTCCTCGTCGGCCCGGCGCAGCGGCTGCTGGCCGACACGCTGAAGCGCGATGTCCGCCTCGCCGACGCGCCCGACCACGGCCGCATCCGCCTGCTCGGCGGCTTGCGCATCGACATCCCGATGCTGGAGATCGGCAGCGCCGCGTGGAGCAAGGATCCGTACTTCCTGCATGCCGAGAACGCGCAGCTGCGCGTCTCGTACTCGGCGCTGTGGCGCGCCCACCGTGGCGATGCGCTGGACATCAAGCGCCTGCATGCCGACCGCCTGGTCGTGCACGCCGAGCGCCGCGCCGACGGCATGGCGTCATGGCAGTTCGGCGAGCCGAAGGCTCAGCAGGAGAAAGGCACGCGGCTGCCGCGCGTGCGCTCGCTGTCGGTGGCTGACGGCCAGCTGACCGTCGTCGACGCCCCGTTGAAGGCCGACATCCATGCCGAAGTGCGCTTGGCCGACCAGGACACCGCAGCCCCGTTGCCGGCCGATGCGGCCTCGGCCCCTCGCTCGCTCACCGGCCTCGTCGTGCGTGCGAAGGGCACCTACGGCGGCTTCCCGGTCGAAGGCCGCCTGCGCTCGATCGGCGTGATGCCGCTGCTGGTCAGCGACGACGACGCGCCGCCGGTGCCGGTGGCATTGCGCATCGATACCGGCCGGGCTGGATTCCGTTTCCAGGGCACGGTGACCGACGTGCTGAAGCTCGAGGGCATGACCGGCCGCGTGCGCGTCAACGGCCCGTCGCTGTCGGCGGTCGGCGATCCGCTGGGCGTCACGCTGCCGACCACCGGGCCGTTCGAGATCGACGGCCGTGTCGCGAAGCGCGGCGAGGTGTGGAACGTGCTGGTCGACGACGCGACCGTCGGCAACAGCCGGTTGAATGCGGCGTTGACCTACGACTTGCGACCCAAGGTGCCACGGCTGTCGGGCCGGGTCGCCGGGCCGCGCCTGTTGCTGGCCGACCTGCTGCCCAGCATCGGCGTCGGGCCCGCGCCGGCACCGGCGGTCGCGCCCGAGCAGAAGCCGCCGAAGCGCCCCGGCGATCGCGTGCTGCCGAACCGCGCGTTCGACCTGCCGTCGCTGAGCGCGATGGACGCGGACGTGGTGCTGGCCTTCGAGCGCGCCGAGCTGGGCCGCATCTTCGCGCTGCCGCTGGAGCCGCTGCGCGCGCACCTGACGCTGGCCGACGGCAAGCTCGCGATCACCGACCTGGTGGCGCGCACCGCCGATGGCAGCCTGGCGGGCGCGGTGTCGCTCGACGGCAAGCCGAAGCTCGCGCTGTGGGACAGCGACCTGCGCTGGAGCGGCGTGCGGCTGGAGCGCTGGCTGAACCAGGGCCGGCCCGCCGACAAGCCGCCGTACGTCACCGGGCGGCTGATCGGCCAGGCCAAGTTGAAGGGACAGGGCCGCTCGACCGCCGAGATCCTCGGCAGCCTCGACGGCACCGTGGTCACGCGCATCGTCGAGGGCAAGGTGTCGCACCTGGCCGTCGAAGGGGCCGGGCTGGACCTGGCGC
>NZ_JBFUGN010000637.1:0-3628 GCF_056402895.1 Rhizobacter sp. P3_B12
GCATCGACCTGGTCGATTGCCTAYGACCCSAACGGCAACCGCGTGAGCGTGAGCCTGAACGGTAGCCCGAGCACCTACACGACCGAGGCGACGAGCAACCGGCTGACGAGCATCACGAACCCGGCCAGAAGCTTCGGCTACGACAACGCCGGCAACACGACCAGCGACAGCACGAACTACATGGCGGTCTACGGGCTGAACGGCTCGATCGCGAGCATCACGAAGGCGAGCGTGACCGGCAACTACGACTACGACGCCGATCGCCGACGCATCCGCAAGGTGACGAGCACGGGCGAGGTGGTGATCTTCGTGTACGACCTGGACGGACAACTGCTGGGCGAATACGACCAGACCGGCAAGGCGCTGCGCGAATATGTGTGGCTGGACAACATCCCGGTGGCGATGTTCATGCCGGACCCGGCCAATGCGAGTGACCCGAACGCTGCGCCGCTGGTGTTCTACATCCATGCGGATCACCTGAACGCACCGCGCATCGTGGTGGATCAAACAGGAGCCAAACGCTGGCGTTGGCTGGCCGAGCCGTTCGGCACAAYGGCGCCGGAGACGAATCCCGACGGGCTCGGGGTCCTCACGCAGAACCTGCGGTTCCCGGGACAGTATGCGGATGCGGAGAGCGGGCTTTGGTACAACTTTGCGCGCTACTACGCGCCGGATGGAGGAGCCTATCGGCAATCCGACCCTATCGGGCTTGCCGGGGGCATCAACACCTACGCCTACGTCGAAGGCAATCCGCTCACCTACATCGATCCGAACGGGCTTCAGGCATACATGTGCGAGAGCGCAGGGCTATCTGCTTGGTGCCCTAAGCCGAAACCCCCTTGCGCTTGTCCGAAGCCCCCCCTCGCACCACCTGGGGTGTGTGTCAATGACAACATTGAAATCGCAAAGGCTTGCCCGGCTTGGAATCCAGCATGCATGCTGGGGCTATACGAAAATGTAAAGAATCGTGCTCCCTGGGATTACAAGCGTGGAGGGGCGCAATACGAAGACTTCGGAAATTTCAACTTTGGGGCAGTAACAGAAGCCATGGGGGTGTCAGCATTTTCAACGTTCAATGGTGCTGGAATTTATCAACAGCTTCGCGGAGCCAGTGCAGCCGGCAGTGGAATTCCCTTCCTGCGCTGGCCATATGGGGACGATGCCGCGGATGCACTCCAAATTGAACTAGGTCGTCAATACGCAAGGTGCGGGTGCAAATGATGAAAACCATCAAACTTCTCTTGATCGCCGGAATTTCATTTTCGGCAGGGCTGTTGGTTATGTGGCTGTACGCATTGTCAACGTTGGGGGCACATCGGGGTAAACCTCCGGAAAACATGGAAAGAATTAGYGAGATTTCGTCGTCTGACGGGCGCTTTGTCGCTGCGATTGTGGCGCCCAGATTGGACGGGCTAGGTGCTACGGTTTCGCAACCGTATCAGCTCTGGATTACTAGCGCAGATGGAGAGTCTCGTCTCATGCTTGAGGCCGACAAGACAAATGGACTAAAGGTCAATTGGCGGTCGCCTCTGCATCTCGAGGTCTGCTATTCGGAGGCGCAGATTGTTCAGTTTAGAAATAGATTTTTCTCTATTTCAACTTCCGCTGGTTTACCCAGTGGCAGAACGCTGGAAGTAACCCTCCGGAAGGTTTCGGAAGACTCTGATTGTCAAAGATAAAATTGCCGGATTGACGTTCAGTGGCCTATACAAGCTGAACGGCGCGATCGCGAGCATCATGAAGGCGGGAGTGACCGGCAGCTACGACTACGACGCCGAGCCGTCGTATTGCCGCCGAGCAAATCGATATGATGAAGTCGCTAAATCCAAAGAGGGTTGTCATCTCAGTGGTTATCTGGGCATTGCCGGTCGTGTTGGTGGCGATTTTTATCTACCTCAGAAGTTGTGCAGAACATTAGTTGATTCATGGCAACGCGCCCCGAGGATTGCAGTACGGGCGCTTGGAGAGCGGATTCTCGATACGGATCTCAACCTCTTATGCCGCCCGAGTAAATGTTGTCGACAGTGATGAGCGCTGCATCATCTGAAGAACTCCTTGCTCCTGGTCGGTGTCAATGGTAATCGCATGGACCTGAGCCTGAACGGCAACCTGAGCGCGTACGGCGTGGCGGCGGCGGGCAATCCCACTCGAGTCAGTGCATGTATCTGCAAGGAGTGAAATGCCGATGATGTCGTTCGCAATTTTGGGCGTTTGTATTGTTATTTTGTTTTGCATTGCGCTGTTTCGACAATCACAAGGACAGATGCAAGTGCCATTGCCTGAATCGGCAGTCGATAACATGTCGCTTGAGGAAGCCCGAGCGAAGGTCGAAGACTTCATTGCCAAGGGCGAGAAGCTATTCGTCAGTCCAAAAGATGAAACTAGCTTGCTGCCAGAACAACTTGGTCCCGTTACGCGAGAGTTTTTCTCGCGGTACGGCACGCTGAGGTCGCGGAACGGTGGCTTCGAGTTGTCGGCCGACGGCATCAAGTCATCGGAATGCGTTCATGGGTTCTTGACTATTGGGCACAGCGAAGACTGGGATGTCGTGCAGCGGCCGGGTGGCGACGGAGCGTTCGTTGTCGAAGGGTCTGAGGCCAGCGAAACCGACATGCAGGCTTGTTTCCACAGCGTCTATCACTTGACGCTGGATGAGGTCTCGCGGGAATGAGCCAGGAGTAGCTGGAAAATGGATTGCGGGGTCAGAGTGTGAGTGCCGCTAAGCAAGTCTTCTATCGCGCTTGGGACGCACTGCACTACCTTTCCGGGAATGGCAGTTGGACGTTGAGCGAGCATGAGTGCTTGATCGTGAACGCTGCCATTCGACACTTTCCAGAAGATGTACAGAGGCTTCTCGAAGCTCAACTTCATCAAAGGTACTTTGTCGAGCGCATGTCCCAAGGGCGCATCAACGTGCTTCGCTTATACGACGACAACAGCGAGCTGAGAATCCAAGATCCGAGGTTCGGGGACATGCTGGTAGTCGTGAGGCTCAGCGTGGATGGCAATGAACGGGACGCACATGTTGTCTTCTTGCGCGGACACCTGTTCAGCGTTGAATTCCGAGACAAAAGCTCGTTCTACGCCAACCGATCGGTAGAGGTCCGTGACGTCAAGGTCGGAAGCCCAAAGCAGACCTACACGCGAGCGATCGATCGCCTTGAGCATGGCAAGGATGACGGGTCACCAAAGTGATCACCGTGAATCGTACCGACGGTCTTGCCGGCGTGCTGCCTCAATGCAGCGTCGGCTTGCCCGCCCGCCTGCTGCCCGTCTCCGACAACAGCGCATCGAACTCGTCATCCACCGAATCCTTGAACCCGTCGAAGGCGACCGCGTCCCCATCGTCCGTCTCCTCGTCGCCATCGACGAACAAGGTCTCCAGCGCCTGCATGCCGACCGCATGACCGAGGTCCAGCGCGGCGACCGCGTCGCTCGGCTGCTCGATCCATTTCAGCGGGCTCAGCTGCAGCATGCCTTCGGACGACAGCCCGAGCATCCAGCCGTACTCGAGCATCACCGCCTGCTGCATCGCCATCATCTGCTCCACGCGCAAGCCCGCAAGCTCGCGCGCCAGCATCGGCAGCAGCACCTGCGGCCGCACCGCGGTACTCGCGCCGTCATGCTG
>NZ_JBFUGN010000638.1:0-3622 GCF_056402895.1 Rhizobacter sp. P3_B12
CGGCACGGCGCAGCCGGCGCTGGACCAGGCGTTCGGCTACGACGAGAACAGCCGGCTGACGGGGATCACGACGAACGCGGCGAGCTGGGGCATCAGCTACGACGCGAACGGCAACCGAACCGGCCTGAGCCTGAACGGCAGCCCGAGCACGTACGGCGTGGAGGCGACGAGCAACCGGACCACGAGCATCACGAACCCGGCSMGMAGCCTCGTGTTCGACARCGCSGGCAACACGCTCAGCGACAGCGCRGCCGATGGCTCGGGCTACACGGCGACGTACAACCTGCGCGGCCAGCTCGCGACGATCACCAAGGCCGGCGTGACGACGCGCTACACCTACAACGCGGCCGGGCAGCGCGTGCGCAAGGTGAGCAGCACCGGGCCGCAAAGCACGGTGGTCTTCGTGTACGACCAGGCGGGCCATCTGCTGGGCGAGTACGACCAGAACGGGGCCGCGCTGCGGGAATACGTGTGGCTGCGCGACACGCCGATGGCGATGTTCACGCCCGACCCGGCGAACCCATCGGGCGAGCCGCTGGTGTACTTCATCCACAGCGATCACCTGAACACACCGCGCGTGGTGGTGGACCGGCAGAACCGGGTGCGCTGGCGCTGGCTGGCCGAGCCCTTCGGGACGAGCGCGCCGGAGACCAACCCGAGCGGGTTGGGGGTCTTTACGCAGAACCTGAGGTTCCCTGGGCAGTATGCGGACCAGGAGAGCGGGCTGTTCTACAACTACCGTCGGTACTACAACTCGGCGGGCGGGCAGTACACGCAGAGCGATCCGATTGGGCTGACGGGTGGGAGTGTGTCGACGTATGGGTATGTGCGCGGAAAGCCACTTCAATGGGTGGATCCGAATGGATTGAGCGCGCTTGGAGATGCGGGTGCCCTTCTTGGTGGCTGGGGCAGGAGAGTTGGTGGCGCGGCTGTGGGCGAGGCCATCTTTCCGTTGGGTGGCGGTGTACCGGGCACGATCATTGGTGGGCAGCTGGGAGCTTGGGGCGGACGAGCCGCGGGAGAGTGGCTCAACAATTTGATCTATGCGACATCGATATCGAACCCGTTTCGGGGAAAGCCGGGAAGCGAAGTGACCTGCCCGAACAAAAATGGAGAGAGAGGGCAAACTCGTCTCTACGGTCCTGACGGCTATCCAGAGACGGACACGGATTGGGATCACAGTCACGATGGACTGGGAAAGCCCCATGTTCATGATTGGGGGCGTCCAGAAGGAGGAGGGCCTCCTCGCAACGAGAATCGCGGCGCGGGACGGCTTCCGGAAGAAGGCGACCCGGGAAACCCCCTTGGAGGAAGCTGACCATGCACGAAATCGAGTTCTCATCGAACGGGACTGTCTTGAGACCAGCTCTCCACGACGGGCTGGTACGTGGGCTTTTGCTCTGCAAAGACAAGAGATTGCTTCTTCCAGTGGAAACAAGCGATGGAAGTCGGTTCTGTTTGGTCATGCATGGTGTCGACCGGCTTCGGGCTGACGATTTCAGGCAAGGAAACATCATCCTCAGCATTGACGTCTCTACGGGCGATCAGTTGACGTTAGATGATGTGGCGTTTGCTTTCGACGTCGATGCTGATCAGTCCTCGTTTCTTCAGCGGACCATGGATCGACTTCGGAACGATGGCTTGATGCTCGTCAGGATCAGTCCTTCTTACGGTGCTTCGGCTGTGTGCGTGTGCAGCGATTTGAGTTTGGAAGAGGACCACCTTCCAAGCTAGACCGGCGCGGGCTTCAGCTACGGCGTGGGCAAGCTGACGAGCCGCCGGCACGGTGAAGCGCTGGGGCTGGGCGATGGCGAGCGGCACGAAGTCGAACGAGCGCTACTTCGACCTCGCGGGCCGGGCGATCCGCTACCCGCTGGGCGAGGCGCTGCGGGATGTGCGCTACGACGAGGCGAGCCGCATCGTGAGCTTCACGCACCTGAGCGCGGACGGCACGGCGCAGCCGGCGCTGGACCAGGCGTTCGGCTACGACGAGAACAGCCGGCTGACGGGCATCACGACGAACGCGGCGAGCTGGGCGATCAACTACGACGCGAACGGCAATCGAACCGGCCTGAGCCTGAACGGCAGCCCGAGCACGTACGGCGTGGAGGCGACGAGCAACCGGACCACGAGCATCACGAACCCGGCCAGAACCCTCGTGTTCGACAGCGCCGGCAACACGCTCAGCGACAGCGCAGCCGATGGCTCGGGCTACACGGCGACGTACAACCTGCGCGGCCAGCTCGCGACGATCACCAAGGGCGGGGTGACGACGCGGACACGCCCAGGGTGGTGGTGGACCGCGAGAACCGGGTGCGCTGGCGCTGGCTGGCGGAGCCCTTCGGCACGAGCGCGCCGGAGACCAACCCGAGCGGGCTGGGGGTCTTCGTGCAGAACCTGAGGTTCCCGGGGCAGTATGCGGATGCGGAGAGTGGGCTTTGGTACAACTACTATCGCGACTAGGACTCTTCGCGGGGAGGGTATCCGCAGTCGGATCCCATTGGCTTGGCCGGCGGCAGTCTGTCGACGTACAGCTATGTGGAGGGCAACCCTCTGAGCATGATTGACACGCTTGGTCTCATGGGCGGCGGGGGCAATCATGCGCGTCCGCGCCCTCGTCCATGCGCGTGCAGCCCCAGCGCGATCGCAAGCGCTGCTGCGTCACATGATCAAGAGCCAGGGTGGGGAAATCCGGGTTGGCAGGGTGGGCCTGGCTGGTTCCTCGAATTCAAGTGCAATAAGTTCGTCAACACAGCGGTCACTGAGAGTGGATCGAGCCCGCCGCTGGTGAACGGGCGATTGGCAACTGCCGGCGAAATCGCCGATCCGAACTCGCCGATCGAAAACTGGCAAGTGGTGTCTGGGCCAATGATGCCCGGCGATGTACTCGCGATTGGTCACGCTGGGGAAGGCTACACAGGACATACGGGGCTGTACGTCGGTAACGGTAAGGTGGCATCTGCAAGCGACATTACCGGCCGTGTGGAAGTCAATAACTGGGGATTGCGGCCTGGGCAAACTCCAACAATCCGGAGGTGCATCTGTGCGCAATAGTCAGGCGGGACATTGGTTGTCGGCAACTCTTGTAGTTGGGGTCTCATCATTTGCCGGAGCTTGGTTTGGCACACTATTGGGAGCCCTCGCCAATCACTTCGGCTATCGAGAGATGTCAGTGGAAGTCAACTTTCCACTGCGCGTGTTCTTTTCAGGTGGGATCGTGATGCAAGTTGCCTTCTCGATGCTGCTATACGCCCCGGTGGTGGTGATCTGCTACTTGCTGCTTCGACGCATACCGCTGCTAACAGCTGCATGGCTGTCATTTCTGTACTTCTTGGTGGCCGTTTTCGTCGTGAGTTCTAGGTGGTTCGCCGCATCAACTGGTTTGATCGGCATTTGGCAGTACTTGGCGATCTCTTCAATTCCCATCGCAATCTCCTTCATTGTGTGGATCCTCCGAAGGAGGCACAGACCCTCTTGAGTCTGATCTTTCAAATGAGAGGTGCGCTACCCGCTGGGCGAGGCGCTGCGAGATGTGCGCTACGACGAGGCGAGCCGCATCGTGAGCTTCACGCACCTGAGCGCGGACGGCACGGCGCAGCCGGCGCTGGACCAGGCGTTCGGC
>NZ_JBFUGN010000639.1:0-3617 GCF_056402895.1 Rhizobacter sp. P3_B12
CCCCAGCCCCGTCGCCCGCTCCCACGCTGACGCTGCCGCTCGAAGTCCTCGGCGCCGGCGCGCCCGACGCACCGACCGTCGTGCCGGCCCAGCTTGCACTCGACGCGTCGGCCCTCGGCAGCGCGAGCCAGCTGGTGGTGCGCTGCCACCGCTGCGGCTTCTACAACTCGCCGGAGTTCGAGGCACTGTCCAAGCCGCTCACCAAGGTCGCCGGCAGCCTGCGCATCGTCGGCGGGCCGAATGGCAGCACCGCGCCGTGGATCGACATCAGTGACAGCGCGGTGCAGGTCGACGAGGTCGAGCGCTCGCACGGCGGCGTCAACGGCGGGCTGCTGACCATCCGCTTCCGCGTTGCGCTGGACGCGACCGCGCGTGCGCGCCTGGTCGCGCTGCCAGCCACCAACCGCATCGAATTCCGCTTCAACGGCACCGACGGCAACTCCAACGGCTTCCGCATCCTGGACCTGCAGATCCAGGATGCCGCCGGCCGCCACCTCGGCGCCAACCAGCCGCGCCAGTGGGCCGACATCCAGGCCGAGAAGGAGGCCGGCCGCACCTGGACGGCCGATGCCGACGCGGGCCGCACGCTGTGGAACGCGCAGAACCTGCTGAAGAAGTCGCCGATCGTCGGCACCATGCTGCGCGCCGCGTGTTCGTCGTGCCACGCGAGCGACGGCCGCGACCTGCAGTACTTCAACTTCTCGAACAACTCGGTCGTGCAGCGCTCGCGTTTCCACGGGCTGAGCGAGACGCAGGGCCGGCAGATCGCCGCCTACCTGCGCGCGGCGCTGTACACCAAGGTGCCGCATGTCGCGCAGGCCACGCCGTGGAACCCGCCGTACCAGCCGGGCCCGGGCCTGGATGCGAAGCCGACCGTCGAATGGGCAGCCGGTGCCGGTATCGACGCGGTGCTGCCGGACGCGAAGTCCTTCGTCAACGTGTTCACCGGCAAGGCCGCCAACAGCACGGCCGCACTGACGCAGGCCGAGCTCGACGCCGCGATGGACCCGAGCCGCGGCAAGGTGCTGAACACGCGCGAGATGCCGATCCCGCTGCAGCTGCCCGACTGGAGCGCGTGGCTGCCGATCGAGAGCCCGCTCGACATCTGGACGCCGGAAGCGGGGCAGGCGCAAGGCCTGTTCGAGACCCAGGGCGACGACGGCTCGAACCCGATCAAGGTGGTCAAGCGCGTCTCCGACTTCCTGAACGCCAACCGGAACCCGAACGGCGTCTACGGCGACTGGAGCCACCTGACGCCCGAGCTGCGCGAGCGCGCGCAGGCCTGGCTCAACGATGTCGGCGGCAAGACCATCGCGTTCGCCGGTGGCGGCCGCGGCTCGCGCGTCTCGGGCGACCCGTCCAAGCCCTATGGCGGTGAACTGGGCGGCAAGAAGCTGCAAGCCCGCCTGTCGGCACAGACGGCGAGCGCGGCCAACCTGCCGGCCGCCTTCACGAAGGAGGCCTTCATCGAGCGCGCGCTCTTCGGCGTGATCCACTGGATGAGCGTCAAGCAGTGGGAGCTGGCCCACACCTACGGTCTCGAAGGGCGGCAGGACTGGCTGCACGGCTCGCGCAATGCGAGCGGGCAGTGGGCGGGCATCGGCGAGCCGCGCGGCTGGCCGTTCAGCTGGCCGAGCGTGTTCTACACGGCGCCGCACATGCTGTTCGCGCCGGTGAACGGCCGCGAGAACTACTTCTCGTGGGAGCCGCGGCTGGTGTCGTTCTACCGGACGAACCAGTGGTACCAGCTGCAGATGACGGTGAACCCGGGCTGGCCGGGCGCGTCGGAAGGGCCGATGGACTGGCCGTACCACATGGGTTTCACGACCGCGGTGGTCGACGACCTGATGACGGCCAAGGCGCCGGCGGCGGTGTCGGCCTCGCACCTGGCGCGCTACTTCCAGGTGCGCACCAAGCTCGCGCAGCTGGCCAACACCGACCTGCCGTTCAACCAGCCGGACCCGGCCGCGCCGACCGACCTGTTCCGCAACAAGGGGCACCAGAGCCGGGCCTCGCTCGCGATCCACAAGCTGGGTGTCGGCGAGGTGGTCGATCGCGGGCCGGACGACTGGGAGAAGTCGCGTTTCCGCCAGCTCGACGCGGTGACGCCGGGGCTGCACCTGATGTTCGTCAACAGCTCGATCTCGCTCTACAACGCGCTGTATGCGAACACCAGCTACGAGCAGTGGCGGCGCTGTGATCCGAACGCGCTGTTCGGCAGCGAGCCGGAGGTCAAGTCGGGCTTCCGCTTCTGCCTGGACCCGAAGCGCACGCCGCTGCCGTTGAACGCGAAGGGGCAGCCGCACCTGGTCGGCGGCTGGGTGGACTGGACGGGGGAACAGTACATCACCTGGAGCGTGATGTCGGCGCGCAACCATGGGGCCGAGGCGCAGCGCTTGAAGACCTTCTCGGATTGGGCCGGGCGGATGTGGCGCGAATGATCCGGGCTACGAGAAGACCTGGTCGAGGCGCCGTGTCCAGGCCGCCTTCGCGGCCTCATCCACGAAGCTCGCCTCGAAACTGTTCTTCGCCAGCTGATGCGCCTGCCGCGCCCCGAGCGCCGGCAGCGCCTCGAAGGTCGCGAGGAAGTTCGCGTTCATGTAGCCGCCGAAGTAGGCCGGGTCGTCCGAGTTGACCGTCGCGCACAGGCCCGCATCGAGCAACGCGCCCAGCTGATGCGCCGCCATGTCGGGGTACACGCACAGCTTCACGTTCGACAGCGGGCACACCGTCAGCGGCATGCGCTCGGCGGCGAGCCGCTTCACCAGCACCGGGTCTTCGACACAGCGCACGCCGTGGTCGATGCGCTCGACCTTCAGCACGTCGAGCGCGCTCCAGATGTAGGCGGGCGGGCCTTCCTCGCCGGCATGCGCGACCAGCCGCAGCCCCAGCTCGCGGCACTTCGCGAACACGCGCGCGAACTTCTCCGGCGGGTGGCCGCGCTCGCTGCTGTCGAGGCCGACGCCGATGAAGCGCTCGCGAAACGGCAGCGCCWGTTCCAGCGTCTCGAATGCAGCCTCTTCGCTCAGGTGCCGCAGGAAGCACAGGATCAGCGCGCTGCTGACGCCCAGCTCGCGCTTCGCCACCTCGCCCGCGCGCGTCAGCCCGTTGATCACGGTCTCGAAGCTGACGCCGCGCTCGGTGTGGGTCTGCGGATCGAAGAACAGCTCCGCATGCACGACGTTGTCGGCGGCCGCGCGGCGGAAGTAGGCCATCGCCATGTCGAAGAAGTCGTCCTCCTTCAGCAGCACGCTGGCGCCGGCGTAGTAGATGTCGAGGAAGCTCTGCAGGTCGGTGAACGCATAGGCCTCGCGCAGCGCCTCGACGCTGGCATACGGGATCGCCACGCCGTTGCGCTGCGCCAGCGCGAAGATCAGCTCCGGCTCCAGCGAGCCCTCGATGTGGATGTGCAGCTCGGCCTTCGGCATGGCGCACAGCAGCGCGGGCAGGCGGTCGCGGGGGATGGCGTCGAGGTTCATGCGATGGCTCCAAAACGGATGCCGCGTTCGCTGAGGAAGCGGCGGTAGGCGGCCGAACTCCGGTCGGCCGCGCAGTGGACTTCGCCGCCCGCGAGCGGCAGCCGCTTGGGCTGCTGCGACTCGAGGACGGGCTGGTCC
>NZ_JBFUGN010000640.1:0-3608 GCF_056402895.1 Rhizobacter sp. P3_B12
TTGAAGCCCTGCCAGCTGCCGTCGTCGCGCGTGGCCACCACGCTGCGCAACGCGTGGGCGGCATCGGTCTGGAAGATCAGGCGCTTGTGCAGGTTGCCGCGCCAGAATCCGCCGAACGAGACGCTCGCATTGGCGGCCAGCGCCGCAGCAGATGCCGCCTCCGGCGCGCTCTGCGGCGGCAGGTTCATCGTGTCGTACAGCGCCACCAGCGGCTGCCCGCCGATGCGGCCCACGCCGAGGTCCTCGCGCAGGCTCTTGCCGCCGCTGATCGGGTGGATCGGGTGCCCGGGCTGGAGCTGCGCCGGGCAGCTGCGCGGCGGGCCCTTGATGCGCGTCATCACCCAGGGGCCACGGGTTTCGTAGGTGCCGCCGATGATGTTGTCGGAGTGATGGATCTCTTCGCCGTGGCGGGAATCGATGACCTGGCGCATGCGAAAGTGCACGCCGTCGGTCTCGTGGTCGAGGTAGGAGCACTCGCGGATCGTGTAGTCGTCCGGCGCATTGCGCACCGACGCGCAATACGAGCCGCTGACAGACTCCAGGATCTGGATCAGGTCACCGACTGCGGCCGGCACCGACGACGTCCACGCGCCGATGGCTTCGTAGTTCGCCCGGTACTGCGTGATGGGCTGTGCTGCAACCGACCCGACCCACCACAGGCACGCGTGCGCCATCAGCAGCATCAGCGCTGCCATCTTCCTGCTCTTCACGGAACGCTCCTCGTCTCGTCTCGACATCGGTGAACACCTGCGGTGTTCGACCGACTACCTGTGCTCGCGGCGAATGCTCTGGAGGAACTGCATCGACGCGGCCGGCGGATTAGACAGGAACGGAATGCCGGGAACAAGCGGCTGTCATGACGCATCGTTGACGTTTCAACGACGCCGCGCCCGTCGTGCCGACCGGCTGCCGAGGCCGCGGCGAGATTTCAGGGTGCTCAGTGCGCCGGCGCCAACGCCCGGGCRTGAGCCGACACCTTGAACACCGACACCAGCCGCATCAGGTCGCCGGCCTGCTGTTCCAGGCTCTCGGCCGCGGCCGCGCTCTGCTCCACCAGTGCCGCGTTCTGCTGCGTGCCCTGGTCGAGCGAGTTCACCGCCTGGTTGACCTGCGCGATGCCGCTGGTCTGCTCGGTGGTCGACGCATTGATCTCGGCGATCAGGTCGGTCACCCGGCGCACCTGCTRCACGATCTCGGTCATGGTCTGGCCGGCCTCGCCGACCAGCCGCGTGCCGCTGTCGACCTTCTCGACCGAGGCGTTGATCAGCGCCTTGATCTCGCGCGCCGCCTGCGCACTGCGTTGCGCCAGCGAGCGCACCTCGCTCGCCACCACTGCGAAGCCGCGGCCCTGTTCGCCGGCACGCGCCGCTTCGACGGCCGCGTTCAGCGCCAGGATGTTGGTCTGGAACGCGATGCCGTCGATCACGCCGATGATGTCGGCGATCTTGCGGCTCGAGGCCGAGATCTCGTCCATCGTCGCGACGACCCGCGTCACCACCTCGCCGCCGCGGTCGGCCACACCGGCCGCCGACGCCGCGAACTGGTTGGCCTGCTGCGCGTTGCCGGCGCTGAGCCGCACCGAATCGGTCATCTGCTGCATCGACGCCGCCGTCTGCTGCAGCGCGCTGGCCTGCTGCTCGGTGCGGTTCGACAGATCGGCATTGCCGCTGGCGATCTCGGTGGTGGCATGGCTGATCGACTGCGCGCCGTTCTGCACGTCGCCGACCAGGCTGCGCAGCTGCTGCACCATGTCGCGCACCGCGTGCAGCAGGCTGCCGTCGGCGCCGGGCTGCACCGCGATGTCGTGCGACAGGTCGCCCTGCGCCACGCGCAGCACCGCATCGCGGGCGTACTCGGGCTCGCCGCCGAGCTGGCGCCACACCTGGCGGATCACCCAGCGCGAACCGAGGCCGAGGCCCACCAGCACCAGCCCCGCGCTCGCGAGGATGGCCACCAGCGTCGACGCGGTGCTCCGCTTGGCGCCCGCGAGCGCGGTGTCGAAGCCCTCCTGGGCCTCGGCCTGCGCCTGCTTCACCGACGCGCCGAACTGCTTCTGCGCGCCCTGCATCTTCTGCAGCGCCGCCGCTTCATCGCCCTGCTGGCTGCCGATCACGATGCCGATGGCCTGCAGCGCCGACGCATACCAGGCATCGAACTCGCCCTGCAGCCGCTGCGCCGCGGCAGCGCGCGCGGGGATCGCCTGCGTGCCCTTCAGCAGCTCGCGGATCTGCTCGGCCTGGTGGCCGGTCTCCTCGAGGCGCTTCTTGTCGCCGTCGGAGGCCGCGCCCTGCAGGCTGACGACCAGCGCATCGAAGCGGCTGGCCAGTTGCTGGCTCGCGCTGAGGTACGGGTAGTGCGTGCTGCCGACCGCGTCCAGCGCCTGCGAGGTGCGGGTCGAGAACGCGAAGACGACCATCACCCCGAGTGCGAACACGAGGGCCGACGACACCGGCAACAGCCAGATGGTGCTTTTGACTTTCACGGCGGCTCCCCGATCAGTCGACCGACTTCACGAGGTGGGCGACCTGGCCCTTGAACTCGACGGAGTCGCGCGTCTTGCCCTCGAGCTTCCACACTTCCTTGGCGGTCGGGCCGTGCTTGGCGTAGAACACCTTCGAGAAGATCGTGAAGTACGGCTTCTCGGCCAGCGGCGGGTTGATGCGCTCGACCTTGGCGCGCAGATCGGCTTCGGCCTGCAGCGTGTCGTCGGCTTCGGTGGTCTGCAGCGCGACCAGCTGGTAGCGGCCGGCGGCCAGGCGCTTCAGGATCTCGGTGGTGGCGTTGGCACTGTCATCGACCTTGGCACCCATCTTGGTCAGCTGCGCGATGACCGAGTAGCCGGTCGGCGCGCCGACGGTGCCATCGACGCCGTTCAGCTTCTGGCCGTCCCAGCCGGCGGCCGAGCCCTTGAGGCGGTACAGCGCGTAGGTGGCGCGGTACATGCGCTTGGTGGCGTCGGCCTCGCCGTCGAGCTTGACCGGGTACACCGCGAACTCGGCGCGGTCAGCGGCGAAGCTCGCATTGATCGCACCGTCCATCGTGCCGCTCTTGACCTCGGCCATGCACTGCTTCCACGGCATCGGCGCGAGCTYGATCGCCACACCGAGCTGCTTCTCGATCGATTGCATCATCAGCGCGCTGTAGCCGGGCTTGCCGTTGATGAGCCAGGGGTACGCCTCTTCGTGCGAGTGGCACAGCGTGATCTTCTCGGGGTTCGATTGCGCCTGGGCGACGGGAACGAGGGCGACGAGCGCGGCGAAGCCGGCGACGAGGGAGCGGGTCGTGTTCATGGGGGCAGGAGCGAAGGAGTGAAGGGAGCTGCGCGGATCTCGGCAGGCGCAGCAATGCTTGGMCTACTCTTGTCCACTCCCCAGACTTTCGGCAGGACCCATCGGAACTGGAGATGAATCGAGCCCCCTTCGCGTGACCGAATGCGCACGCGGCGCGGTGCGTCAGTGCCCGTCGGTCTCCAACCCCGCCGCCTGCAGTGCGCGGGCCCCCATCACATCGGCCTCTTCCTCGAGCGACGCATCGTCGTTGACGCCGACGCCGGCCATCTGCATCGTCGGCTCGACCCGCCCCTGGCGCTGCTGCACCACGTGCCAGGC
>NZ_JBFUGN010000641.1:0-3605 GCF_056402895.1 Rhizobacter sp. P3_B12
TTGGTAGCCCGGATGCCAATCCGGGTTCTTCTTCGGCATGACACACGATCCCGGATTGACATCCGGGCTACAGGAGTTTTCATGATCACCCGTCGTCGTACCTTGCAAACTCTTGCCGCAGCTGCCTCGCTGGGTGCCGCAACTCTCACCCGCGCCGCGGACGACAGGATCCTGATCGGCTACTGGCCGATCGCGAGCGGCCTGCCGCTGTATGCCGGGCTCGAGCTCGGCACCTTCAAGGAGGCCGGGCTCGATGTCGAGGGCGTCAAGTTCTCCAGCGCCCAGCAGGTGGCCGAGGCGATGATCTCCGGCCGCATCCACGGCTCGGCGAACGGCACAGCGTCGGCCGTGCTGGCACTCGCCGAGATCACCTCGCCGGGCCTGTTCAAGATCATCTGCAGCAACCCGTCGAACCACAAGCTGGTGCTCGACGAGTTCGTCGTCGCGAAGGACAGCCCGATCAAGTCGCTCGCCGACCTGAAGGGCAAGAAGATCGCCAGCGGCCCCGGCATCCAGAACGTCACGCTCGCGAAGATCATGCTCGAGAAGAACGGCGTCGCGAACCCGCAGGTCACCGAGCTGCCGGTCGGCCAGCACGTGCCGGCACTCGTCGGCGGGCAGATCGATGCGGTCTACACGCTGGAGCCCACCGGCACCGCGGGCCGCCTGAAGGGCCTGACGCGCGTGCTCGAGACCGGCGTGATCAGCAAGTACGTGCTCGGCGATGCCGATGCGCCGTGGTTCGGCGGCTCGGCCAGCGTGACTGCCACGCTGCTGAAGGAGCGCCCGGCCGACGCGAAGAAATACATCGCCGCGTACGCGAAGGCGGTGGAGCACGTGCGCAGGAACCCCGAGGAGTCGCGCAACCACCTCGACGGCTTCACGTCGATCGATGCCTCGCTGGTGAAGGAGGTGCCGCTGTCGGGCTTCACGCTCTACAACGAGTTCAAGCCCAGCGACATCGACGCGTTCCAGAAGTTCTTCGACGTGTTCACCGAGCGCAAGATCTTCTCGCGCGCGGTGCCGGTGAAGCCGCTGCTCTACACCGCGTGAGGAGCGGGCCATGAACGCCTCGCGACTGATGGACCGGCGGCTGCTCCCGCTGATCGGCCCGCTGCTGCTGTTCGCCCTGTGGGAGCTCGTGATCTCGGCCCGGTGGATCAAGCCGGTGCTGCTGCCGCCGCCCGGCGAGACGCTCGCCTACCTGTGGAGCACGGTCGCGAGCGGCGCGATCGGGCCCGACCTGCTGTCCACCCTGGGGCGCACGCTGGCCGCCTTCGGCATCGCGGTGTTGATCGGCGTGCCGCTGGGCGTGCTGCTCGGCAGCTCGGAGCTCGCGTACCGCAGCGTCGAGTTCGTGATCGACTTCTTCCGCTCGACGCCGAGCTCGGCGCTGATCCCGCTCTTCATGCTGATCTTCGGCATCACCGACATCAACAAGATCGCGATCGCGAGCTTCGGCGCGATGCTGATCGTGCTCTTCAACAGCGCCTACGGCGTGATGAACGCGAAGAAGACGCGGGTGATGGCGGCGCAGATCATGGGCGTGTCGCGCTGGCATGTGTTCAAGGACGTGATGCTGATGGAGAGCCTCGCGCAGACCTTCGTGGGCCTGCGCAGCGCGGTCTCGATGGCGCTGGTGATCGTCATCGTCGCCGAGATGTTCATCGGCTCGGAGACCGGGCTCGGCCACCGCATCATCGATGCGCAGCAGGTGTTCAACGTGAAGGACATGTACAGCTCCATCCTGATCACCGGCGCGCTCGGCTACCTGCTGAACCTCGCGTTCCTGCTGGTCGAGAAGAAGCTGATCCACTGGAGCGGCAAGGCATGAACGGGCCCGCCGTGAACCTGCCGCACGTGACGATCCGCGGGCTGTGCAAGTCGTTCGCCGGATCGCCGCTGTACACCGACTTCAACCTCGACCTGCCGCGCGGCGAGATCGTCTCGATCTTCGGGCCGAACGGCTGCGGCAAGTCGACGCTGATGAACATGATCGCCGGGCTGGTGCCGCTGGACGCCGGCGAGATCCTGTTCGACGGCAAGACGCTGAAGCAGACCGACATCGGCTACGTGTTCCAGAACTACCGCGACGCGCTGTTCCCGTGGATCAGCGCCCGCGACAACATCGCCTACCCGCTGCGCCGCAAGGGCATGAAGGAAGCGCAGGTGCGCGAGCGCGTCGACGAGCTCGTGAAGCTGTTCGAGATCCGCTTCGACCTGGCGCGCTACCCGTACGAGCTGTCGGGCGGGCAGATGCAGACGGTGTGCATCATGCGGGCGCTTGCGCCGCGGCCCGAGGTGATGTTCCTCGACGAGCCGTTCTCGGCGCTCGATTTCGAGATGACGCTGTTCATCCGCGAGAAACTGCAGGAGGCGCACCTCGCGACCGGCGTGACGATGGTGATCGTCTCGCACGACCTGGAAGACGCGGTGTTCCTGGCCGACCACATCCTGCTGCTGACGCGCCGGCCGACGCGCATCGCCGAGTTCGTGCCCTTCGAGATGCCGCGGCCGCGCCTGCCCGAGGCGGTGTCCGACGAGCGCTTCGTGCGCGTGAAGGCGCACACGCTCGAGGTGTTCCGGCGGGAGATGAAGGCGTGACGGCGCCGCTCGATCCGGTGCCGCGGCCGACCGGTGCGCTGGCGCTCGACACCTACCAGCTGACCAAGCGCTTCGGCGCCTTCACGGCGCTCGACGGCGTGTCGCTCGCGGTGCGGCCCGGCACCGTGCATGCGCTGCTCGGCGAGAACGGCGCCGGCAAGAGCACGCTGGTGAAGTGCGTGGTCGGCTGGCAGCGCGCCGAAGAAGGCAGCGTGCTGATCGATGGCCGCGAGCGCGACATCGCGTCGCCGGTGGTCGCGCGCGAGCTGGGCATCGGCATGGTCTACCAGCACTTCACCGTGGTGCCGGGCATGACGGTGGCCGAGAACCTGCTGCTCGCGCGCGGGCGGCTGCCGGCCGTCATCCACTGGCCGACGGTGCGCCAGGAACTGGCCGCCTTCCTCGAGACGACGCCGTTCAGGCTCGACCTCGATGCGACGCCGCAGCAGCTGTCGGCCGGGCAGAAGCAGAAGCTGGAGATCCTGAAGCAGCTGCTGCTGAAGCCGCGCCTGCTGATCCTCGACGAGCCGACCTCGGTGCTGACGCCGCAGGAGGCCGACGAGGTGCTGGGCCTGCTGCGCGACCGTGCGCATGCGGGCGATTGCAGCATCGTGCTGATCACGCACAAGTTCCGCGAGGTCACCGCGTATGCGGACGACGTGAGCGTGCTGCGGCGCGGCCGGCTGGTGGCGGCGCATCGGGTGGCCGAGACCGACCCGCGGCAGCTGGCGGCGGAGATGATCGGCGCGGCCGATGAGGGCGCCCCGGAATCGAAGCGCGAGTTCGCGCCGCCGCAGCGCACCGAGCGCGAGCGTGGGGCCGCGCGGCTGACGATCGAGGCGCTGACGGTCGATGGCGACCGCGGCCAGGCGGCAGTCAACGGCCTGAGCCTCAGCGTGCATGCCGGCGAGATCGTCGGCGTGGCGGGCGTCTCGGGCAACGGCCAGCGCGAGTTCGCCGAGGCGCTGGTCGGCCAGCGTCGGCGCGTGTCGGGCGAGGTG
>NZ_JBFUGN010000642.1:0-3602 GCF_056402895.1 Rhizobacter sp. P3_B12
AGCACCACCAGGTCGCGGTCGCGCAGCGGGGCGAGGTGCCGCGTGCCGTTCAGCAGCAGCGGTGCCAGCGCGCGCAGCAGGCCGGAGGGCAGGTTGGCGTACAGGTCGCGCAGCGTCGCGGCGGCCTGGTCCAGCTGCACGCGGATCGCCGCGCGCGCGATCGGCAGCAAGGCCGGGTCGGCCTCCCGCTCGAAGCGCCACACGCTGGCCGACGCGAGGTACAGGTTGGCCAGCACATCGCCCAGCCGGGCAGACAGCAGCTCCATGCGCTTGAGCTTGCCGCCGAGCAGGCCCATCGCCAGGTCGGCGGTCAACGCGTACTTGGCCGACACGCGGGCAATCAACCGGGCTTCCTTCTCGAGCCCCTTCGGGACGTGGCCGCGCAGCGGCGCGCGGGTCAGGCTGGCCCACAGGTTGCGCAGCACATGCCGGCCGTGCCCCAGCAGCGCCTTGCCCAAGGCCTCGGCATCGTCGGCCTGCACCGCCGCCATCTCGTCGAGCACGTGGGGATGGCAGCGCACGGCACCCTGGCCGAAGATGATCAGCGAGCGCGTCAGGATGTTGGCGCCTTCCACCGTGATCGCGATCGGCGCCTGGCGGTAGGCGGCACCCAGCAGGTTGCTCGGCCCCGAGATGATGCCCTTGCCGCCGAGCACGTCCATGCCGTGGATGACCGCGCGCCGGCCGGCTTCGGTCAGGTGCACCTTCAGGATCGCGCTCGCGACGCTCGGCCGCTGGCCGGCATCGAGCGCCGCGGCGGTGTAGCGGCGGGCCGCGTCGGTCGCGTACAGGTCGGCGGCCGTGCGGGCGAGCAGCGCGGCGATCGCATGGAACTTCGCGATCGGCAGCCCGAATTGCTCGCGGATCTGCCCGTAGCCGCTCATCACGAACAGCGCGGTCTGCTGCATCGCGGCGCCCATCGCCGGCAGCGAGATCGCGCGGCCTGCCGCCAGGCACTCCATCAGCATGCGCCAGCCCTGGCCGACCTGCGGCTCGCCGCCGATCACCCAGTCCATCGGCACGAACACGTTCTCGCCGCGCACCGGGCCGTTCATGAAGGCCGAATCCATCGGCCGGTGGCGGCGGCCGATCTCCATGCCGGGCGTCGGCACCGGCAGCAGYGCGCAGGTGATGCCCAGTTCCTGCTCGCCCTCGGGGCGCGTCAGGTCGACCGCCTGGAATGCGAGGCCGACCACCGTCGCCACCGGCGCGAGCGTGATGTAGCGCTTGTCGAAGGTGACGCTGAAGCCGCGCACGCGCCGGCCGTCGACCACGCGCTCGGTCAGCACGCCGCGGTCGGGGATCGAGGCGGCATCGGAGCCGGCGTACGGCGAGGTCAGGCCGAAGCAGGGCAGGTCGCGGCCATCGGCCAGGCGTTCGAGGTACTGCGCCTTCTGGGACTCGGTGCCGTAGCGCAGCAGCAGTTCGGCCGGACCGAGCGAGTTCGGCACCATCACGGTGACCGCGGCTGCAACGTTCACCGTCGCGATGCGCGCCACCACCGTCGCATGCGCATGGTGGCTGAAGCCCAGGCCGCCGTGCTCCTTCGGGATGATCATTCCGAAGAAGCGCTTCGCCCGCAGGTGCTGCCACACGGCGGCGGGCAGGTCGCCCTCGGTGTCGATCGAGAAATCGTCGAGCATGCCGATCAGGTCACGCACGGGGCCATCGAGGAAGGCGTGCTCGTCCGGCGTCAGGCGGTTCGGTGGGATCGCCAGCAGCGCGTCGAAATCGGGCCGGCCGGCAAACAGCTGGCCCTCGAAGCCCACCGTGCCGGCTTCGAGCGCGGCCCGTTCGGTGTCGCCCATCGCGGGCAGGGCCTTGCGGAAGAACGGCATCGCGGTGCGGCCGAGCCAGCGGTTCAGGGGGGTCAGGCCCATCGAGGGTCTCCGTGCAGACGAGGTGCCCCATGGTCGAGCCTGCCGGCGGGCGAATCTGCCGGACGGCACCGGCTTGCCGGGTCAGACAGCGCTCACAGGCCTCGCCGCCGCTCGGACCCTCCATCGCGGCTGTAGGCAATCTCCCGTCATCCCCGGCCTGAAGCTCACCGACACCACGCGCGGTGCGCCTCGGATAGGCAGCCACGCGGTGCCATCGAACAATGGCGTGTCATCCGGTCAGCCTTCCTACCGACTCAGGGAATCTCATGAACTTCACCGATCTGGCCGACCGGGAGCTCGAGCATCGTCGGCATGGCGCTGGACGGCAAGCGCGAGGAGGCGATCGGGAAGATGAACGCCGAATGCCGGCCACTGCTGGCGGCGCTGCTGAAGACCACCAGCGAACTGATCGAATACGAATATGCGCAGGCCGGAGGGATCGCCAAGGCGGCCGATGCGGGCTAAGCGGGCGACCGCATGACGATGATCGCCGCCTGCGTCGCCGCGATGCTGGGCGAGATCTCCGAATCGAGCCGCAAGATCGCCGACATCATCGGCGTGATCGACGGCATCGCGTTCCAGACCAACATCCTCGCGCTGAATGCGGCCGTCGAGGCCGCGCGGGCCGGTGAGCGAAGCCGGCAGCACGATGAACGAGATCGTGGCCCAGGTGCGCCGCATGACCGACCTGATCGCCGAGATCAACGCGTCGACCACCGAGCAGAGCACCGGCATCGTGCAGGTGAACCAGGCGGTGGCGTCGATCGATTCCGGCACGCAGCAGAACGCCGCGCTGGTGGAAGAGAGCGCCGCGGCGGCCGAGAGCCTGAAGATCCAGGCGGCCGGGCTGCTGGACGTGATCGCGGCGTTCCGCACCGGGGGCCGGCACGCCTTTGCGTGATCACATCGGCGTGATCACATCGGCGGCGCGAACCCGTTGCGCCCCGCGATCGCCCGCAGCGCCACCGGCTTGCCGTCGCGCAGCTGCGCGGTGACCAGCACCTTGGCGCCTGGCACCAGCAGCGCCCGGTCGCCCGGCTTCACGGTGACGACCGGCACGCCTTCGGGCACCAGCACTGTCTTCTCGCCGTCCTTGTAGCGCAGCCGCAGCGTGCGGCCCAAGGCCCGGCCGACCACGTCGGCGACGGTCGCATTGGTCATCGTGCTGCCCGGCTGCAGGTCCCACGGGTAGTGGCCTTCGTTGCTGCCGCGCGCCTGTTCGGGGAATACCAGCACCTCCAGCGCCTGCAGCGTGCCGTCGGCCTGCGGCATCGCCGCGGTGCCGATGTAGCTGCCGGCGGCGATGCCGGCCAGCTCGGTCGGCACCACCTCGTTGACGCCGAAGGTGTCGGCCAGCGCCAGGCGCAGCACCTCGCCGCTGCGCTCCTTCATCACCAGCGTGGTGTTGTCGAACGACTCGACGGTGCCGCGCAGGCGTTGCGTCGGAGCGGGTGCCGATGTCTGCGCATGTGCGAGCGTGACGGCCAGTGTCAGCAGCGCGGCGCCGACGAAGCGGGGCAGATGGGTCATGGTGGTGTCCGGTTGAGGTTACTCGGGGTACAGGCCGTGTACGCGCCCGAACAGCCGCGTCATCCCGAGCAGCGCATCGATGTTCGGTGTCGGCAGTGGCAGGCGCTGCGCGATCTCGCGCACCGCGCCGACCAGCGCATCGAGCTCGATGCCGCGGCCGGCTTCCACGTCCTGCAGCATCGAGGTCTTGAA
>NZ_JBFUGN010000643.1:0-3598 GCF_056402895.1 Rhizobacter sp. P3_B12
CCGCAGGTCGACGGCGGCCAGCAGGTAGTCGGGCGTCCAGCGCGAGCCGTTCTTCGCGATCGCCTGCCAGTAGCGCGGCTCGGACCAGCGCTCGTCGAGCGCCAGCAGTTTCGCCTTGACCTGCGTGGGGTCGGCGGCGCCTTCCAGCGGCAAGGCGCGGTAGGTGCCCATCAGCAGCGAGYGGGCGCCTGCCGCGTCGCTGTTGAGCCGCCGGGCCACGGCCCCGGCGTCCGAGCTGTCGGGCAGGGTGCCGAGGTCGGCGACCAGCGCCGCGAAGGCCTCGGGCGCCGGCACCGACTGGCGATCCCACGCACCCAGGGCGGCCACGGTGCGTGGCAGCGCGGTCGCGACCTCCGGGTTCTCGACCGCGCGCTTGAGCAGCGCGGCGATCGGCACCAGGAAGGTCAGCAGCAGGAAGACCAGCAGCGGCAGCGTCAGCGAGAACGCCCGCAGCTTGCGCCTGCGATCGGCACGCGCGAGCTGGCGGCGCAGGGCGATCGTCATGGGGCCCTTACTGTGCCGCCCACGACGCGAAGCGCTTCTCGAGCTCCTCGCCCTGGTCGGCCCAGAACTTCAGGTTGAACTGCAGCGCGTCCTTCGAGTTCGCCGGCGAGGTCGGCAGGTTGCCCAGCACCTTGGCGTCCAGCTTGGCCAGCGCCTTGGTGTTGGTCGGGCCGTAGGCGATGTTCTTCGCGTACTCGGCCTGCGCGTCCGGGGTGCTGGCGAACGCGATGAACTTCAGCGCCGCTTCCTTGTTCGGCGTGCCCTTCGGGATCACCCAGTAATCCAGGTCGTAGATGCCGCCGGTCCAGGTGATCTTCAGGTTCTTGCCTTCGCGGTTGGCGGCATCGATGCGGCCGTTGTAGACCGTCGTCAGCGCCACGTCGCCCGCCACCAGGAACTGCGGCGGCTGCGCACCGGCCTCCCACCACTGGATGCTCGGCTTCAGCTCGGTCAGCTTCTTGAACGCGCGCTCGGCGCCGTCCTTGGTCGCCAGCACCTTGTACACGTCGGCCGACTTGACGCCGTCGGCCATCAGCGCGAACTCGAGGTTGTAGCGCGCGCCCTTGCGCATGCCGCGCTTGCCGGGGAATTTCTTCAGGTCCCAGAAATCGGCCCAGGTGGCCGGCGTGCCCTTCAGCTTGTCGCCGTTGTAGGCCATCACCGTCGACCAGACGAAGATGCCGATGCCGCAGTCGCTGACGGCCGCCGGCAGCAGGTCGGCCTTGCCGCCCAGCTTGCTGTAGTCGAGCTTCTCGAACAGGCCTTCGTCGCAGCCGCGCGCCACGTCGGGCGACTCGACCTCGACCACGTCCCAGGTCACCTTCTTCGTCTCGACCATGGCCTTGATCTTGGCCTGCTCGCCGTTGTACTCCACCGGCACGACCTTGGTGCCGGTCTTCTCGAACGGCTCGTAGTAGGCCTTCTTCTGCGCGTTGGCGTTCGCGCCGCCGAAGTTGACGACGGTGATCTGCTGCGCGAGGGCCGGCAGCGAAAAGCCGGCGACCAGCGCGATGCTCAGGATGCTCTTCTTCATGACGTGGGTCCTTCGTGGGGTGCTTGGGGGTGGGGAATCAGACGAGGTAGATCCGGGTGTGCTCCGGCGGCAGTTCCAGCCAGACGGCGTCGCCGGCCTGCGGCGCGAGGCCGCCCGACAGCGGCAGCTTCACGGTGGCGGCCGCCTGGCCGTCGCCGAGCGTGCACAGCAGCCGCAGGTGGTCGCCGAAGTAGATGACGCTGGCCACGCGGGCCTGCAGCAGGTTGCCGCGCCCGGCCGGCGCCTGCGCGTGCAGCAGGATGCGCTCGGGCCGGATGCAGGCCTCGACCGCCGCGCCGGCCGCCGCGCCGTTGACGTTGACGCCCGTCAGCACGCGCCCGTCGGCCAGCGCCATGCCGCAGCGGTCGTCGCCGGCATCGGCGTGGGTCGCGCGCAGCGTGCCCTTGACGACCGTGCTGTCGCCGATGAACCCGGCGACGAAGCGGTTGGCCGGCGCCTCGTACATCGCCTCCACCGGGGCCAGCATCTGCACCGCGCCGTCGTTGAAGACGGCGACGCGGTCGCTCATCGTCAGCGCCTCGCCCTGGTCGTGGGTCACGTAGACGAAGGTGACGCCGAGCTGGCGGTGCAACTCCTTCAGCTCGATCTGCATGTGCTCGCGCAGCTGCTTGTCGAGCGCGCCCAGCGGCTCGTCCATCAGCACCAGCTGCGGCTCGAACACCAGCGCGCGCGCCAGCSCGACSCGCTGCYGCTSGCCGCCCGACAGCCGGGCCGGCGCGCGGTCGGCCAGGCCGTTCAGCCGCACCATGTCGAGCGCCTTCGCGACGCGCCGTGCCTGCTCGTCGCGCGACACGCCGCGCACCGTCAGCGGGTAGGCCACGTTCTGCCCGACCGTCAGGTGCGGGAACAGCGCGTAGTTCTGGAACACCATGCCGAAGTGCCGCTTRTGCGGCGGCGTGCGCGTGATCGGCTTGCCGTCCAGCAGGATGTCGCCGGCGGTCGGCGATTCGAAGCCGGCCAGCATCATCAGCGTCGTSGTCTTGCCCGAGCCCGACGGCCCGAGCAGCGTCAGGAACTCGCCGCGGCGGATGTCCAGGTCGAGCTGGCGCACCACCAGGTGGCTGCCGTCATAGGTCTTCTGCACGCCGCGGAAGCGCACCAGCGGCTCGGCCGTTGCCGCGACCGCGGCAGGGACGGGGGAGGGCTCGGACAACACGGGCATGCGCACCTCGTTCAACGCAGAGCGGCGAAACTGTCGGCCAGCAGCTGCAGGCCTTCGTCGACCAGCGTGTCCTCGGCCGTCAGCGGCACCAGCACGCGGATCACGTTGCCATGCGTGCCGCAAGACAGCAGTATGAGCCCGCGCCGGGCCGCCTCGGCCACCACCTGCCGCGTCAGCTCGGCCGCCGGCCTGGCCAGGTCGCCGCCGTCGAACAACTCGATCGCCACCATGGCGCCCAGCCCGCGCACGTCGCGCACCTGCGGCACCTCGCGCGCGATGCGCGTCAACCCGGCCACCAGGCGAACGCCCAGCTGCCGGCTGCGCTCGAGCAGCTGCTCGTCGTCGAACACCTTCAGCACCGCCAGCGCCGCGGCGCAGCCGATCGGCGAGCCGGCATAGGTGCCGCCCAGCCCGCCGGGGCCGGGCGCGTCCATCACGTCGGCGCGGCCGACCACGCCGGCGATCGGAAAGCCGCCGGCCATCGACTTGGCGGTGGTGATCAGGTCCGGCGCCACCGGCCACTGCGCGCTCGCGAACCAGGTGCCGGTGCGTCCGGCGCCGGTCTGCACCTCGTCGGCGATCAGCAGGATGCCGTGGCGCTCGGCCAGCGCCTTCAGCCGGGCGATGAACGCGTGCGGTGCGACGTGGAAGCCGCCTTCGCCCTGCACCGGCTCGACGATGAAGGCGGCCACCCGCTCGGGCTCGATGTCGTTCTTGAAGATCGTCTCGATCGACCGCAGCGCGTCGTCGACGCTGATGCCGTGCAGCGCATTCGGGAACAGCGCGTGGAAGGTCTCGCCCGGGAACGGCCCGAAGCCGGTCTTGTAGGGCGCGACCTTGCCGGTCAGGCCGAGCGTCAGCATGGTGCGGCCGTGGTA
>NZ_JBFUGN010000644.1:0-3590 GCF_056402895.1 Rhizobacter sp. P3_B12
GTGTACACGAAGAGCGGGCAGCCGACGGAGACCGTGAGCCTCGCCTACAGCCAGACCGGCGCGGGCTTCAGCTACGGCGCGGGCAAGCTSACSAGCAGCAGCTACCCGGGTGGCTCGGCGCAGTACGGCTACGACGACCAGGGCGCGGTGGTCAGCGACGTGCAGCGCGTCGAGGCCAGCACCGGCAGCAACGTCGCGCAACTGACGCACACSGTGGCCTACGGCTACACGCTGGGCAACCTGAGCGGCATCAGCTACCCGTCGAGCCGGCAGCTSGGSCTGACCTGGGTGGACGGTGARGTCACCGAGATCACGTTGGGCGGCACGCCGCTGATCACGCAGATCGCGTGGACGCCGTTCGCCGGGGCAGTGAAGCGCTGGCAATGGGCCATGGCCGATGGAGCCAAGTCGAACGAGCGCCACTTCGACCTCGCGGGCCGGGCGATCCGCTACCCGCTGGGCGAGGCGCTGCGAGACCTGCGCTACGACGAGGCGAGCCGCATCGTGAGCTTCACGCACCTGAGCGCGGACGGCACGGCGCAGCCGGCGCTGGACCAGGCGTTCGGCTACGACGAGAACAGCCGGCTGACGGGGATCACGACGAACGCGGCGAGCTGGGCCATCAACTACGACGCGAACGGCAACCGCACCGGCCTGAGCCTGAACGGCAGCCCGAGCACGTACGGCGTCGAGGCGACCAGCAACCGCACGACGAGCATCACGAACCCGGCCAGAAGCCTCGTGTTCGACAACGCCGGCAACACGCTCAGCGACAGCGCGGCCGATGGCTCGGGCTACACCGCGACGTACAACCTGCGTGGCCAGCTCGCGACGATCACCAAGGGCGGCGTGACGACGCGCTACACCTACAACGCGGCGGGGCAGCGCGTGCGCAAGGTGAGCAGCACGGGGCCGCAGAGCACGGTGGTGTTCGTGTACGACCGGGCGGGGCACCTGCTGGGCGAGTACGACCAGAACGGCGCCCCGTTGCGGGAATACGTGTGGCTGCGCGACACGCCGATGGCGATGTTCACGCCCGACCCGGCGAACCCATCGGGCGAGCCGCTGGTGTACTTCATCCACACCGATCACCTGAACACGCCGCGCGTGGTGGTGGACCGGCAGAACCGGGTGCGCTGGCGCTGGCTGGCCGAGCCCTTCGGGACGAGCGCGCCGGAGACCAACCCGGGCGGGCTGGGCGTCTTTACGCAGAACCTGCGCTTCCCGGGGCAGTATGCGGACCAGGAGAGTGGGCTGTTCTACAACTACCACCGGTACTACAACGCGGCGGGCGGGCAGTACGCTCAAAGCGATCCCATCGGGCTGAACGGGGGCATCAACACGTTTACCTACGGCGAAAACAACCCGCTGACCTACGTTGATCCCTATGGCCTGTTCGGCATGGATGACGTGTGGGGTGCCATCTATACCGGCACAGGAGGCTGGTCGCCATCTCAGGAGATGGTTGACTTCGGTGGTGGCTTCGGTGACGTTGTGACCTTCGGTCTGAGCAAGCAGGCGCGCAGCCTGTTGGACCTGAACAATGTCAATCGATGCTCGAAGTGGTACACGGCTGGTGAGGTCACCGGCGTTGTTGCATCAACCGCGACGGGATTTGCAGGTGGATCGCGAGCATTTGCGAGGCAGGCCAGTCCGAATAACTGGAGCAACTTCTCGCACTCTGCGACTCCTGCGAAGTGGAATCGAGGAAGCTGGTGGAGCAGGACCGGCAACAGAGCCAACGGAGATTACATTCCGACGACTGGCAAGAGGCCTGATCTTCATGACCTCATGGACGCGACTGCTGCGGGCATTGGCGGGAAATACCCGACTTGGCCTGCGTGGCGAAGGGCGATCAACCGCGTGCCTTACACACCTGGTGGGGCACTGTACGGGGGAGCTTCTGCGGCCATGAATGACCCCAATGATTGCGAGTGCAGCAAATGACTTCAGAAGTTGACGAGCTTGCGAAGACCGTGCTCTCGGCAAGTCGGAAGGGCTTGCTTCGTAGAAAGCCAGTCTTCAAACCTCACGCAGCCACTTCCCCCGAGGGGCTGCGCAAACTGGAAGAAGAAATTGGCACTCCGTTGCCCAATGATCTTCGCAGCTGGCTCCTTGCTGTTGGCTATGGCGACATTGATGACGAGTTGAGCTTCCGCAGGGAGTGGCTTGCAAGTATCGAGAGTGGTCACCTGAAAGGTAGTGCTCGATTCGCCCAGGACGTCCTGGGCAACTTCTACGCCTTCGACTCAAGCGGGCGCATCTTCTTCCTGTCACGATCCGAGCCGGTCTTCGCGGCAATGTCGACGGGCTTCTTGGAGTTCGTTAAAGAGCTTGTGCGTCGCGACTACAAGCTCGTGGACTGGGTGAACACCCTGGAAACTCAGAAATATGAATGGTAGGTGTGGCTGTCTCGCACACCCAATGCAACACGCAGGGTGATCCGATCGGTCTGGCCGCTGGGAGTCTGACGACGTATGGGTATGTGGGCGGGAATCCGCTACTTAATGTCGATCCGCGCGGCCTGCAGACAGCTGGCATGGGATACCTGAATATTGGAGGCGAATTCAAACAATACCAAGACGCGCTAATAAATACCTATAAGGATGTGATGCTATTCGCTGCTGGCGATGGGTTGCTTAGCGTTGGTGCCAAAGTAGTCCAGGCTATTAGAGCCACTGATTTCTGTAGGATTCCTAGAGGGCTGAGTGCCCACGGGGGTGTGTTTACATCGGAAATCAATGCCGCCGGGGGAGAAGTCTGAACTGCAGCTGGAAAGATATCGCAAAACGATTTCTCTGCCCTTGTCCAAGGCGGTTTGTACAAAGGCAACGTGAATATCATTAGTGGCGTCCATGGCCTCCCCAACGGAGCTACGCAGGTCGCGAAGGATCTGTTTGACGCCGATGTAATGCGTTTTGGTGGCGTTTCAGGGGTGCGGGTTCTCAATTTCCCGGATATGGCGCTTCTTGAAATAACAAACTTGCTTCGTGGGCAAGGAACTACCATTGGTGGGTTTTGTGATAGCGGCGCTTGTTTGGCGCCTTGCCGGCGAGGTGTTGAATGAATCAGGATTTGGATAGGCTTTACAAGGCGATTATATTTACTGGAAAAGCGAACGATTCTGGTGGGCGGGTTTCTGTGTATGCGAAGAATTTAGTCGCGGCGAAAGATATTTTGGATAAAAAATATGGTGTAGGAACTGTTTTCGATCTACACAATGAAGAAGACGCCAACGCGGCTCGTTAAGTGGCACCGATCACTTACAGCTTCCGCGCGCCGCGCGCATGCTGGATGGATACCTGTCGGACCGGCAACTGCGCCTGACCTGAGTGGACGGCGAGGTCACCTGCATCACGCTGGGCGGCACGCCGTTGATCACGCAGATCGAGTGGACGCCGTTCGCCGGCACGGTCAAGCGCTGGGGCTGGGCGATGGCGAGCGGCACGAAGGCGAACGAGCGCTACTTCGACCTCGCGGGCCGGGAGATCCGCTACCCGCTGGGCGAGGCGCTGCGGGATGTGCGCTACGACGAGGCGAGCCGCATCGTGAGCTTCACGCATCTGAGCGCGGACGGCACGGCGCAGCCG
>NZ_JBFUGN010000645.1:0-3583 GCF_056402895.1 Rhizobacter sp. P3_B12
GCGATGCGGCGCGTGCGCACGCCGCCCTCGCCCGGCCGCGCCGTCAGCGACAGCGGCGGCGACACCGTCACCTCCGGCCGCGCCGGCTTCGGCAGCGCGCGCGGCAACGGCGGCGGCAGCGCCATGCCGAGCCCGTCGGCGACGGCCTTGGCCAGCGGCTTCGAGACGTTGACCAGCGAGGCCACCATGCGCTCGCGCACGGCCGGCACCGTCACCTTGCTCAGCTCGAAGCGGAAGCCGCCGATGATGTGCGCCTGCTCCACCGGCGTCTGGCTCTCGTAGAACAACGTGGCCTGCGTGTAGTGGTCGGCGAATTTCTCCGGCTTGCCGCGCAGCTTCTCGCCGTCGATCGGCTGCGGGAACGACACGAAGCCCTTCGCGCCGGCCTGGAACGGGCAGCCGCCGCCGAGCGAGTTCGGCTCGTAGGCGACGCGCCCGCGGTTCAGCGCCTGCCGGTGCATGCCGTCGCGCTGGTTGTTGTGCACCGGCGCGAGCGGCGCGTTGATCGGGATCTCATGGAAGTTCGGCCCGCCGAGCCGCGAGATCTGCGTGTCGACGTACGAGTGGATGCGCCCGGCGAGCAGCGGGTCGTTGCTGAAGTCGATGCCCGGCACCACGTGCGCGACGCAGAACGCCACCTGCTCGGTCTCGGCGAAGAAGTTGTCCGGGTTGCGGTTCAGCACCAGGCGGCCCACCGGCTGCAGCGGCACCAGCTCCTCGGGGATGATCTTGGTGGCGTCGAGCACGTCGAAGCTGAACTGCTCCGCCTGCGCCTCGCTGAACACCTGCAGGCCGAGCTCCCACTCGGGGTACTCGCCCGACTCGATCGCCTCCCACAGGTCGCGCCGGTGGTAGTCGGCATCGGCGCCGGCCAGCTTCACCGCCTCGTCCCACACCAGCGAGTGCGTGCCGAGCAGCGGCTTCCAGTGGAACTTGACGAAGCTGCTCTCGCCGCGCGCATTGACGAAGCGGTACGTGTGCACGCCGAAGCCCTGCATCATCCGGTAGCTGCGCGGGATTGCGCGGTCGGACATCGCCCACATCAGCATGTGGGTCGACTCCGGCATCAGCGACGCGAAATCCCAGAAGGTGTCGTGCGCCGACGCCGCCTGCGGCATGCCGTGGTGCGGCTCGGGCTTCACCGCGTGGATCAGGTCGGGAAACTTCATCGCGTCCTGGATGAAGAACACCGGGATGTTGTTGCCGACCAGGTCCCAGTTGCCCTCGTCGGTGTAGAACTTGATCGCGAAGCCGCGCACGTCGCGCGCGGTGTCGACCGAGCCGCGCTCGCCGGCCACGGTGGAGAAGCGCACGAACACCGGCGTGCGCTTGCCGGCCGCGGCGAACGGCGCGGCGCGCGTCAGCTTCGTCAGCGGCTTGTAGCACTCGAAGTAGCCGTGCGCCGCCGAGCCGCGCGCATGCACGATGCGCTCCGGGATGCGCTCATGGTCGAAGTGGGTGATCTTCTCGCGCAGGATGAAATCTTCGAGCAGCGTCGGCCCGCGCAGCCCGGCCTTCAGCGAGTTCTGGTTGTCGCCGACCGCGACGCCCTGGTTGGTGGTCAGCACCTCGCCGCCGGCATCGGCGCGCACGCGCTGCAGCGAGCCGAAGCCTTCGTGCGAGGGCGCATCGTCGCCGCCCTGGCCGGTCTTGCCCGTGTCGTTCGCCTCGCTCAGCGTGCCGGCGCCGGTCGACACCGAGGTCAGCGGGCTGCGTTGCCCGATCGGGGGTGCGAGCGCGTTGTCGCGCCCGATCTCGTTCGGCTTGTTGGCATTGAACGGAATCGCCGCCGCGAGCGCCTGCACCTCGACGGCCTGGCGCTCCTGGCCGGCCGGGCTCGGCGGGATCGGGCGGCGCTTGCCGGCAGAGGTCTTCGAGGGAGTCTTGGGCATCGGATGTCCTTCAGGGCGTCTTGCGCGGCTTGGTCGACTGCAGGTCGGGCGGCGCCGGCTTGTGCAGGCTCGCCTTGCCGGCTTCGGCCGACGGCAGCTCGGCGGGCGTCGCGCCATCCGGGTTGGTGCCGGCCTTGGGGCCGTGCTTGGTGTCGGGGCTGCCGGCATCGTGGATGCTGCGCGGCTTGCTGGACGGACTGGAAGGCTTGCTCATCACGGTCTCCTGGAGTGCGGGAGCGCTCAGCGCCGCGGGCGGCTGAGGACCCAGAGGGCGGTGCCGAGCACCGCGGCGATGCCGACGCCGGCGGCCACCGTCCGGGCGGCTGGGCGGTGGCGCCCGAGGAAGACCTTGGCGCCCGCGAGYACCAGGCCGAAGCGGCCGGCTTTGCCGGGTTTCCGCAGCCAGCCCGCGGCGGCGCGGCCGGCCTGCGACAGCAGCCCGTCGTGCGCCGGCTGGCCGGTCAGGCGCGCGGTGCTGGCCTGGTCATCGATGCGTTGCGTGGTCATGGTCGCCCTTTCGTGGAATGCCTCGATCGGAGGAACGGGGCAAACGGCATACCTGTGCGCGATGCGCAAGATCGCACCTGCAGTTGCGTGCTTCTCCTACAGCGAACGCGATTCGAGTGCGTAGATTGGGTTGGCCACTTCAAGGAGTTCCCCATGCCGACATCCCACACTGCCACCCGCTCGCACACCGCGACCGCCACGCGCACCCGCAAGGCGCCGCCGGCCGATGCGATCAAGCTGCTGCGCGCCGACCACGCCGAGGTGAAGAAGCTGTTCGCCGAGTACGAGAAGCTCGCGAAGGCCGAGGCCGATGCCAGCGAGCGCGAGGCGCTGGCGCTCGACATCTGCAACAAGCTGACGGTGCATGCGCAGATCGAGGAAGAGATCTTCTACCCGGCCTGCCGCGACGCGCTGCAGGACAACGACGACCTGCTCGACGAGGCCACCGTCGAACACGCCAGCGCGAAGGACCTGATCGCGCAGCTGCAATCGAGCTCGCCCGACGACGACATGTACGACGCCAAGGTCAAGGTGCTCGGCGAGTACATCGACCACCACGTGAAGGAAGAGCAGAACGAGTTGTTCCCGAAGGTGCGTCCGAAGATCGACCGCCGCGAACTGGGCGAGCAGATGCAGGCGCGCAAGGAACAGCTGCTCGCGCGGCTCGACGCCGCGCACTGACGCCTCCCCGCCGCGATGGACCTGTCGATCTTCGCGTTCAACGTCCCGCCGCTCGAGCTCGTGCTGCGCGGGACGCTGATCTACTGGTTCCTGTTCCTGATGTTCCGCTTCGTGCTGCGGCGCGACGTCGGCTCGGTCGGCATCGCCGACGTGCTGCTGGTCGTGCTGATCGCCGACGCGTCGCAGAACGCGATGGCCGGCGGCTACGAGACGGTGTCCGAAGGCTGCGTGCTGGTGCTGACGCTGATGGGCTGGAACTGGCTGCTCGACTGGGCCTCGTTCCGCTTCGATGCCGTGCGCCGCCTCGCCGAGCCGCCGCCGCTGCTGCTGGTGCGCAACGGCCGGGTGCTGCACCGCAACTTGCGGCAAGAATTCCTGACGCTGGACGACCTGCAGTCGCAATTGCGGCAGAACGGCGTCGGCAACCTGGCCGACGTGCGCCGCGCGTTCATGGAATCGGACGGGCGGTTTTCGGTGATCACGCGGGAGGGGCAGCGCTCGCA
>NZ_JBFUGN010000646.1:0-3576 GCF_056402895.1 Rhizobacter sp. P3_B12
CGGGCCGTCTGCTCGGCCTCCCGCGCTTGGCGCTTCGACAGCGCGGGATCGCCGCCCGCATCGCGCTCCTCGCGCAAACGCTCCCACTCGGCCGCAGCCGCCGGAAACGACATCGCTGGCCACCGCCCCAGGCCGACTTGGCGCATCCGCGCGTCGACCGGACTGCGGTACCGATAGGTCCAAGCGCGTCGGGTTTGAGTGGCTTCGAGACGAAGGCCTGGACAGCCGTCGATGGTAAGGTGCGCGCCTGGCTGAAGTGCCTTGGCTGCGCGGGCGTCGAACTGCATTGCGCTCCCTGCAAGCGTAGGTTTTCTGGAAGACCGGGTCGCAGCCCAGCGTAGGTTTCCATTTTAGAAGCCGGCAAACCTACGCAGAACGGCCAAGTTTCCCCAAGTTTTCATAGGCGCTGAAAAGTCCATCGTGACCATGTCATCCGACAAAAATACTCAGCAATTCAACGAGTTAGCTGAAGAAACGACCGCCAGCCGCGCTCCCGCGCCGGTCCCCGTTTCGGCCCACACCCCAATGATGCAGCAGTACCTGCGCATCAAGGCCGAGCACCCCGACACGCTCGTCTTCTACCGCATGGGCGACTTCTACGAGCTCTTCTATGAAGACGCCCGCCGTGCCAACAAGCTGCTCGACATCACGCTGACCAGCCGCGGCCAGAGCGGCGGCGAGCCGGTCGTGATGGCCGGCGTGCCCTTCCATGCCGTCGAGAGCTACCTGGCGAAGCTGATCAAGCTCGGCGAAGCCGTCGCGATCGCCGAGCAGGTCGGCGACGTCGCCACCGCCAAGGGCCCGGTCGAGCGCAAGGTGGTGCGCGTCGTCACCCCCGGCACCGTCACCGACGCCGAACTGCTCGCCGACAAGCGCGACGCGCTGCTGCTCGCGGTCTCGCAGAAGATGCAGCGCGGCGTGGTGAGCTACGGCCTCGCCTGGCTCGGCCTGAGCAGCGGCCAGCTCGGCCTGACCGAATGCACCGAACGCGAACTGCCCGGCTGGCTCGCCCGCCTGAACGCCGCCGAGGTGCTGGTCGACCGCGAGCAGGTGCCCGCCGCGGTCTCGCAGGCCCGCATCGCGATCACGCACCGCCCCGGCTGGCAGTTCGACACCGCGCTCGGCCTGCGCAAGCTGTGCGAGCAGATGCGCGTCGCCAGCCTCGCCGGTTTCAACGCACAGGAACTCGGCACCGCGCACGCCGCCGCCGCCGCGCTGCTGAGCTATGCCGAGCACACGCAGGGCCAGGCTCTGGCGCACGTGCGCGCGCTGCAGGTGGAACGCAGCGGCGACCTGCTCGACCTGCCGCCCACCACACACCGCAACCTCGAGCTCACGCAGACGCTGCGCGGCGACGACGCGCCGACGCTGCTGTCGCTGCTCGACACCTGCCGCACCGGCATGGGCAGCCGCGCGCTGCGCCACTGGCTCACGCACCCGCTGCGCGAGCGCACCGTCGCCTCGCAGCGCCACGACGCGCTCGACGTGCTGATCGAGCACGGCGTCGCGCCGCTGCGCGAGGCGCTGCGCGGCATCAGCGACGTCGAGCGCATCACCGCCCGCGTCGCGCTGCGCCAGGTGCGCCCGCGTGAACTCACYGGCCTGCGCGCCACGCTGCAGGCGCTGCCCGCGCTGCGCGAGCGCGTGCCGGGCCGCGCCCTGCTGCTGGAGATGCTGGCCGAGGCGCTGACGCCCGACGCAGCGATCGAAGCCCTGCTGCGCAGCGCGATCGCCGACGAACCATCGGTGATGCTGCGCGACGGCGGCGTGATCGCCCGCGGCTTCGATGCCCCGCTCGACGAACTGCGCGACATCAGCCAGAACTGCGACGCCTTCCTGCTCGACCTCGAAGCCCGCGAGCGCACGCGCACCGGCATCGCCAACCTGCGCGTGCAATACAACAAGGTGCACGGCTTCTACATCGAGGTCACRCAGGGCCAGGYCGCCAAGGTGCCGATGGACTACCAGCGCCGCCAGACGCTGAAGAACGCCGAGCGCTTCATCACGCCGGAGCTGAAGGCCTTCGAGGACAAGGCCTTGTCCGCACAGGAGCGCTCGCTCGCGCGCGAGAAGCAGCTCTACGAGCAGCTGATCGACCAGCTGCAGGCGCACCTGGAGGCGCTGTCGGGCCTGGCGCGCGCACTGGCCAGCCTCGATGCGCTGGCGGCGCTGGCCGAACGCGCCGACACGCTCGGATGGACGCGCCCGCAGTTCGTGCGCGAGCCCTCCATCGACATCACCGCCGGCCGCCACCCGGTGGTCGAGGCGCGCCTGGCCGAGACCGGCGGCGGCAACTTCATGGCCAACGACTGCCGGCTCGACGCGGCGCGCAAGATGCTCGTGATCACCGGCCCGAACATGGGCGGCAAGAGCACCTTCATGCGCCAGGTGGCGCTGATCGTGCTGCTGGCGGCGATCGGCTCGTTCGTGCCGGCCGATGCCTGCCGGCTCGGGCCTATCGACGCGATCCACACCCGCATCGGCGCGGCCGACGACCTGGCCAATGCGCAATCGACCTTCATGCTCGAGATGACCGAGGCGGCGGCGATCATCCACAGCGCCGGCGATCACTCGCTGGTGCTGATGGACGAGATCGGCCGCGGCACCTCCACCTTCGACGGCCTCGCGCTGGCCGGCGCCATCGCGAGCCACCTGCACGAGCGCAACAAGAGCTTCACGCTGTTCGCGACGCACTACTTCGAGCTGACCGAGTTCCCGGTGAAGCACGAGCGGGCGCTGAACGTGCACGTGTCGGCCGCCGAGAGCGGCGACGACATCGTGTTCCTGCACGACATCCAGGCCGGCCCGGCCAGCCGCAGCTACGGCGTGCAGGTCGCCCGCCTGGCCGGCATGCCCGGCACGCTGGTGCGCCAGGCGCGCGCGACGCTGGAGGCGCTGGAGGCCCAGCAGCACGCCGGCAGCGCGCAGATCGACCTGTTCGCGGCGCCCACGCCGGAGGCCGAGAAACCGGTGTCGCCGATCGAGCGGGCACTGGCCGGCATCAACCCCGATATGCTGTCGCCGAAGGAGGCGCTCGACGCGCTCTACCGCCTGAAGAACCTGCAGGACACCCCGTCATGACCTACTGTGTGGGCATCAAGCTCGATGCCGGCCTCGTCTTCCTGTCCGACTCGCGCACCAACGCGGGCCTGGACCAGATCAGCACCTACCGCAAGATGATGGTCTACGAGAAGACCGGCGACCGCTTCATGGTGCTGCTGTCGGCGGGCAACCTGTCGATCTCGCAGTCGGTGCGCGAGATCCTGCAGGTCGAGAAGATCGACAACGGCGACCTGCCACCGATCACCATCTGGAACGCCACCAGCATGTTCGATGCGGCCCGCGTGCTCGGCAGCGCGGTGCGCCGCGTCTACGACCAGGACGGCCCGTCGCTGAAGCAGGCCGGCGTCGACTTCAACGCCTCGATGATCCTCGGCGGCCAGATCAAGGGCGAGGCGATGCGGCTCTTCCTGGTGTACTCGGCCGGCAATTTCATCGAGGCGACGCGCGAGACCTGCTACTTCCAGGTCGGCGAATCGAAGTACGGCAAGCCGGTGCTCGACCGCATGATCACGC
>NZ_JBFUGN010000647.1:0-3563 GCF_056402895.1 Rhizobacter sp. P3_B12
GGTGTTGACGTTGCGCACGATGCGGCCCGAGAAGCGGCCGCACAGGTCGGGCGCCTCGACCTTCACCGGCAGCACGGCAGCGTGCTTCACCGGCACCGGCTTGAACGCAGGCGTCTTCAGCGGCGTGCCGGTCAGCGCGGCGACCTCGCGCGCGACGCCGAACACGCTCAGGCAGTGCCCGAGGTTCGGCGTCAGCTTCAGCGTGAACAGCGTGTCGTCGAGCGACAGGTGCTTGCGGATGTCCTCGCCGAGCGGCGCGTCTTCGGCCAGGATCAGCAGGCCACCGTGGTCCTCGGACAGCTTCAGCTCGCGTGCCGAGCACAGCATGCCCTGGCTCTCGACGCCGCGCAGCTTGCCGAGCTTGATCTCGAAGGGCTTGCCGTCCTCGCCAGGGGGCAACACCGCGCCCACCAGCGCGCACGGCACCTTCAGGCCCGCGGCGACATTGGGGGCGCCACAGACGATGTTGAGCAGGCTGCCGCTGCCGACATCGACCTGGCAGACGTTCAGCCGGTCGGCATTCGGATGGCGCTCCAGCGACACGACGCGCCCGACGACCACGCGGCTGAAGGGCGGCGCCACCGGGCGCAGCTCTTCGACCTCCATGCCGGACATCGTCAGCAGCTCGGCCAGGGCCTTCGTCTCAAGGGGCGGATTGCAGAACTCACGCAACCACGACTCGGGGAATTGCATTGATGGGTCTTCCGCTGGTTACTTGAACTGGCTGAGGAAACGCAGGTCGCCGTCGAAGAACAGGCGCAGGTCGTTGACGCCGTAGCGCAGCATCGCCAGGCGGTCGATGCCCGAGCCGAACGCGAAGCCGATGTAGCGCTCCGGGTCGAGCCCCATGTTGCGCACCACCTGCGGGTGCACCTGGCCGGAGCCGGAGACCTCGAGCCAGCGGCCCTTCAGCGGCCCGCTCTCGAACATGATGTCGATCTCGGCGCTCGGCTCGGTGAACGGGAAGTAGCTCGGGCGGAAGCGCAGCGCGAGCTCGCTGGTCTCGAAGAAGGCCTGGATGAAGTCCAGGTACATCGCCTTCAGGTCCTTGAAGCTGACGTTCTCGCCGATCCACAGGCCCTCGACCTGGTGGAACA
The DNA here is from genome assembly GCF_056402895.1 of Rhizobacter sp. P3_B12. Taxonomy (NCBI): domain Bacteria; kingdom Pseudomonadati; phylum Pseudomonadota; class Betaproteobacteria; order Burkholderiales; family Sphaerotilaceae; genus Rhizobacter; species Rhizobacter sp. P3_B12. Next base: position 1,098 of record NZ_JBFUGN010000647.1, read on the forward strand.
TCGGCGAGTGCGTCGCATCGCTGTCGACGCGGAAGGTGCGGCCCGGCGCGATCACGCGGATGTCGGGCATGTGCGCCTGGCCGGCGTACTTCGCGGCATGGGCGCGCGCATGGCGCACCTGCATCGGCGAGGTGTGCGGGCGCAGGTTCAGCCAGTGGCCCTCGTCGTCCTTCATATCGACGTAGAAGGTGTCCTGCATCGAGCGCGCCGGATGGTTCTCCGGGTTGTTCAACGCGGTGAAGCTGTACCAGTCGGTCTCGATCTCGGGGCCGTCGGCCACGTCGAAACCCATCGAACCGAAGATCGCCTCGATGCGCTCCATCGTGCGCGTGATCGGGTGCACGCTGCCGGTGCCGCGCTTGCGCCCGGGCAGCGTCACGTCGAGCGACTCGGCCTTCAGCTGCGCCTGCAGCTCGGCATCGGCCAGGCCCTGGCGGCGCGCGTTCAGCGCGGCCTCGATGCCCTGCTTCGCGGCGTTGATCTCGGCACCGCGCGATTTCTTCTCGTCGCCCGCGAGCCCGGCCAGCGACTTCAGCAGCTCGGTCACGCGCCCGGCCTTGCCGAGGTAGCGCGCCTTCGCGTTCTCGAGATCGGCGGGTGCAGTCGCCTGCGCGAAATCGGCGTGCGCGGCCTGCACCAGTAGATCGAGGTCGTTCATCGGTAGAGGATGGATGGTCGGTTCAAGAAACAAAAAAGGCCGCACACGAGGTCGGCCTTGGAGAGCTTGCCCCGGCGGCTGCGAACAGCCTTCGGGGACTTGCGTGGCACCGGCTGCACAGCGTGTGCGCGAGCCGGCGCGATCACGACATCAAGCGAGCTGGGCCTTCACCTTCTCCACGATGCTGCCGAAAGCGGCAGGATCGTTGACTGCCATGTCGGCAAGAACCTTGCGGTCGATCTCGATCGACGCCTTCTTCATGCCGTTCATGAACTTGCTGTAGGTGATGCCCAGGCCACGGGCCGCGGCGTTGATGCGCGCGATCCAGAGCTGGCGGAACACACGCTTCTTGGTGCGGCGATCGCGATAGGCATATTGCCCAGCGCGCATGACCGCTTCCTTGGCGATGCGGAATACATTCTTGCGACGGCCGCGGTAACCCTTGGCGAGTGCGAGAATTTTCTTGTGACGAGCGCGGGCTGTTACACCACGTTTGACGCGAGGCATGGATTACTCCTTCTGGAAGTGTTTCTGAAACCGTGAGATCAGCAGTGRCAGATCACAGCCCGGCGAAGGGCAGCATCTGAGCCATGTGACCCATGTTGGTCTCGTGCACGCCGACGGCACCACGCAGGTGGCGCTTGTTCTTCGTGGACTTCTTCGTGAGGATGTGGCGCTTGAACGCCTGGCCCCGCTTGACGGTGCCACCCGGACGGACGCGGAAACGCTTCGCAGCGCTCTTCTTGGTCTTCATTTTGGGCATGACTGCTCCTTTTTCGTTGCTCCACCAGGCGCCCGCAAAGAACTTGCGGTCTTGTTGGCCTGGAGGGGCTTCTTGCAACGCGCCGGTGACCAGACCGGCGCGCTGAACTCTCAAAACTTCGACGCTATTCGGTCTCAGCGCTTCTTCGGGCCGAGCACCATGATCATCTGGCGCCCTTCGAGCTTCGGCATGTTCTCGACGACGGCCACATCGGCCAGTTCGTCGCGAATGCGCTCCAGCAGGCGCATGCCGATGTCCTGGTGGGTGATCTCGCGGCCGCGGTAGCGCAGCGTGACTTTGCCCTTGTCGCCGTCTTCCTCGATGAAACGGCGCAGGTTGCGCATCTTGATCTGGTAGTCGCCCTCGTCCGTGCCCGGACGGAACTTGACTTCCTTGATCTCGATGACCTTTTGTTTGGACTTCGCTTCCGCTGCCCGTTTCTGCTCTTGGTATTTGAACTTGCCGTAGTCCATCAGGCGGCAGACCGGCGGATCGGCCTGCGCAGCGATTTCGACCAGATCGACGTCCAGTTCGCCTGCCATGCGCAGGGCTTCCTGGATGTTCACGATCCCGAGCGGTTCGTTCTCTACACCGTTGAGCCGCACCTCTGGCGCCATGATTTCGCGATTGAGGCGGTGCTTGCGCTCCACATTGGGAGTGCGACGGTCAGCAAAAGTAGCGATGGTTCTTACCTTTCACCGGACCCCGAGGCAGCGGAGCCCAAACTTTGGATGTCGATGAACGCCTGCGGGCAGGAGTTGCCTAACTTCAGGCCCGGTTGGCGATGTCGCTGGCGAGCTTCTTCGAGAAGTCGTCCAAGGGCATCACGCCGAGATCCTGGTTGCCGCGGGCACGCACCGCAACAGCCCCGATTGCCTTCTCCTTCTCGCCGACGACAAGGATGAACGGGACCTTTTGCAAGGAATGCTCGCGGATTTTATACGTGATCTTTTCATTGCGCAAATCACTCTCCGCCCTAACTCCTTGTTTTTGAAGTGTTTTCGCCACTTCCCGGGCGTAGTCGGCATGTGCTTCGGTGATGCTG
>NZ_JBFUGN010000648.1:0-3554 GCF_056402895.1 Rhizobacter sp. P3_B12
CGGCGCACTGCTGCGAGGAGGTGCTGAAGGTGGTGGCCGAGATATCCAACGGGAAGGCCCTCGAGGCGCTGCCGGGCCAGCTGGCGACCACCGCCGAGAGCGCCCGCGCGGCGCTCGGTTTCAGCCGCACCTACCTGGCCGATGCGCACGAGCGGCGCGGCCGGCTGGCCGAGGCGAAGTCCGAGCGGCGGCGCGCGGCCGCGGTGCTGCCGAAGGCGAGCGAGCGCAGCCCGCTCGCGTCGCTGCACATGGTGATCTATGCGCGCTCGCGGCTCGGCGACCTGGAGGGTGCGCGCCAGACCGCGTCGATCTTCCTGCGGCGCGTGCGCCAGCTGCCGCGCGCGCCGCGCTGGATGGCGCAGGTGTGGCTGACGATGGGCGTGTACTACCAGCACGCCGGCAAGCCGGGGCGGGCCGCGGCGCGCTTCGAGCGGGCGATCCGTGCGATGCGCAGCATCCACCACGACGGCGAGCTGCCGAACACGATGCAGATGCTGGCCAATGCGCATGCAGCGAACGGCCGGCATGCCGAGGCGCTGCGCTGGCTGCGCCAGGCGCATGCGGCGCGGCGCCACACGCAGCCCGAGCAGGAGCGGCTGCACTACCGCATGGCCGCGCTGGAGCGCGATGCCGAGGAGCGCCGGCTGGAGCGCGAGACCGCGATGCTGCATGCGCAGCGGCTGGCGGTGGTGGGCCGGCTGATGGCGCAGATCTACCACTCGCTGGGGGCGCCGCTGGTGGCGGCGCGGCAGGCGCTGTCGCTGTGCATCACGCAGGCCGACCACCTGAAGCCGGCCGAGCTGTCGGCGGCCATGCGCGGCGTGGTCGCGCACATCGACGAGGCGACGGCGCTGACGCGCCAGCTGCGCATGTTCTCGTACCGCGCGGCGCCGCAGGCGATGGTGCTCGACCTGCCGCTCGCGCTGCAGGAGGCCTGGAACGGCATGGCGATCGGCCGCTCGGGGCCGCGCGAGCCGCTGGTGCTGCGTGGCGTCGCGCCGCCGCAGGTGCGCGGCGACGCGCAGCGGCTGGCGGTGCTGCTGCGGATCCTGCTGATCGAGATCGAGCGCCTGGGCGGTGCGCAGGCGCCGCAGGTGCTGCTGTCGATGAACGGCTCGGCGGTGYGGGTGCTGTTCGCGTCGCCGGCGCGCGAGGCCGATGCGTCGGCGGTGGGCGGTGTCGGCTTCACGCTGTGCGAGGAGATCGCGCGCGAGATGCAGGGCGGGCTGTGGCGCATGGATGCGCCGGCGGGGGAGCTGCGGGTGGCGCTGGAGTTGCCGGCGGAGCGGTAAGCACCATCCTCTCTTATGCTGTATTTGCTATATATATCTTGGGTAAATCTTACGAAGCTTGTATTTTTCACTGCATAGCTTCAGAATCATCCCAAGTATTTATATAGCAAATACAGCACATGAACAGCCTTCACGCACTCGGCCGAGAAGTCGCCCTGCTGCGTCAGCGCCAGGGGCTGACGCAAAAGCAGCTGGCGCAACTGAGCGGGTTGGGGCAATCCACGCTGGCCCGCTTCGAGACCGGTGGCGTTGCCGAGTTCGGCTCGCGCAAGCTGCTGCGCCTGCTCGAGGTGCTCGGGCACGAGCTGAGCTTCAGTCCGGCGAATCGCCACTTCACGCTCGACGATGCGCTGGCCGAGCGGCAGCAGCAGGCATCGGCTGCAAGCACGCCACGCCGTGATGCCTCATGAAGCTGCACATCCACGTCCACGACCGCCCCGTGGCCACGCTGGAATCCCCCGACGGGTTCAAGCACGTGATGGCCTACCACCCGGACGCCGCCCCGGAGCAGTTCGTCTCGCTGCTGATGCCGGTGCGCACCGAGTCCTATGCCTACCCCGAACTGCATCCGCTGTTCCGGATGAACCTGCCTGAAGGTTTCCTGCTCTCGATCCTGCAGGAGCAACTGGGGCCCCATGTGGGCGCATCGCCGCTGAACCTGCTCTCCGTCGTCGGACGCAATGCGATCGGCCGGGTCAAGGCCGCGGCGCCGGGCGCCGATCCCAGCCAGCCGCCCGTTCCCTTCGACCTGGCGGGCATCCTCCGCGGCGACAACTCGGAGGAAGCCTTCGTCGAACTCGTGCGACGCCATGCCGCCTCGGGCGTCTCGGGTGTCGTGCCCAAGTTCCTCTCGCCCGATCCGCTGGGTGAGCACCGCAAGGGAACGCTGACCACCGAGCGGCACATCATCAAGGGCACGACGGCTCGCCTGCCGGGCGTTGCGCTCAACGAACACCTGTGCATGGAGGTCTCGCGCCAGGCCGGCTTCCCGACCGCCGCCACGGAAGTCTCCGACGACGGGCAGGCGCTGGTCGTGCATCGCTTCGACATCGAAGCAGACGGCACGACCCGCAAAGGCATGGAAGACCTGTGCAGCCTGCTGTTGCTGCGGCCCGAGCAGAAATACGAATCCACCTGGGAGCGTGTCGTCGGGCGCATCAAGAACGTCGTGCCGCAAGCGGCGCGGCAGAACGAAGCGCTCTCGCGGCTGGCCGACATGCTGCTGCTGACCTATGCGCTGCGCAACGCCGATTGCCACACGAAGAACATCGCCCTGCTCTACGGCGATCGCGATGACATCTCGCTGGCACCTGTCTACGACATGCTGACCACCACGGTCTACGACGATTACCGGAACAACCCGCCGGGGATGCCGGTCGACCGGCGCAGCGCCTGGACGCCGGGCAAGGTGCTGGAGCGCTTCCTGCAGACACGCTGCAACGTCATGCCGGCACAGACGCTCCAGCGGGTCGAGCGCATCTGCGAAAGCATCGTCCAGGTCACGCCGCAGGTCATCGGCGCAGCCCGCCGGCACGCTCACTTCCAGGAAACGGGCAAGCGCATGCTGCACGCCTGGAACGACGGCATGAACAGCCTGCGTCTGCAGAAGAGCTGGAGCCTGCCGTCGCTCGGACCTGCGATCGCGGCCGCCCGGTTCTCCGCCGTCCGGCCGGCGGCGCCCGCCAAGCCCGAGAAGATCGGCCGCTCGGCGCTGCTCGGCAAGCGTTGATCCCGCTGCGTCGTTCAGCGACTGAGGCTCCGATAGATCGCCATCACGTTCTGCACATACGCCTGCGTCTCCGGGTACGGCGGGATCTCCCGCCCGTACTTCATCACCGCGCCCTCGCCGGCGTTGTATGCCGCGACCGCCAGTTCCGGCTGGCCCTCGAACATGTTCAGCAGCAGGCGCAGGTAGCGCGTGCCGGTGCGCAGGTTGGCCTCGGGCTCGAACAGGTTGCGCTCGGCATCGGCCAGGCCCATGCGCGACGCGGTCGCCGGCATCACCTGCATCAGGCCGATCGCGCCCTTCGGCGACACCGCGTTCGGATTGAAGCGCGACTCCACGTGCACGATCGCGCGCAGCAGGTTCACATCGGTGCCGAAGGAGCGCGCCACCGCCGCGATGATCGGGTCGTACGCGGTGATCCGCTCGGCCGACGGCACGCCCGCCGAGATCGCCACCGCCGACGGCGGCAACAGCATCAGGCTGCCGCCGCGGCGCTGCACCTCGGCGGCCAACGCCGCATCGGACAGCCCGAGGAT
>NZ_JBFUGN010000649.1:0-3546 GCF_056402895.1 Rhizobacter sp. P3_B12
GTCGCAGCAGGCGCAACGCGATGCGCTCACCGGCGTGCCCAATCGCACGCTGCTGATGGATCGCCTCGAAGGGGCCATTGCGCAGGCGCGCCGACGCACTGCGCTCTTGGCAGTGCTGTTCCTCGACATCGATCACTTCAAGCCGATCAATGACCAACTCGGCCACGCCGTCGGCGACGACGTGCTGACGCTGGTGGCACGCCGGCTGGAATCGGTGGTGCGCGAATCGGACACCGTGAGTCGCTATGGCGGCGACGAGTTCGTCCTGCTGCTGCCCGAGCTGGGGCAGTCCAACGACGCGGCACTGATCGCCGGCAAGCTGCTGACTGCGCTGGCAGAACCGGCCGAAGTGGGCGGGCGGTGCCTGAACGTGTCGGCCAGCGTCGGCATCGCACTGTGGCCGGACGATGCCGCCAACGGGCCTGCGTTGATCTCGTTGGCCGATGCAGCGATGTACCGCGCGAAGCGGAGCGGTGGCGCGCGCTTCGTGTTCCATCGTCAAGCTGACGCCGCTGAGTCGCAAGCGGACGCCCCGTCCCTGCAGCCGCAGCCGCAGCCGCCGAACCTGGTCGACGTGAACGAGCAGTTGGTGATTTCGGCGCTCGCCGCGCAGGACGCGTTGGTGCGGTCAAGCGAAGCGCAACGACGCCAGGTCCAGCGCTTCGCGGTGGTGGCGCACGAGCTGCGCAATCCGCTGGCGCCGATCCACAATGCTGCGGCGTTGATGCTCGGTGCACGCACGAACGAGGCGGCCCTCATCCGGCTGCAGGGCGTCATCACACGCCAGGTGACCCACCTGGCGCGGCTGGTGGACGATCTGCTCGACGGCTCGCGCGCCGGCACCGGCAAGTTCCACCTCGACCCCGCCGCCGTCGAGATGGTGGCCCTGCTGGCCGGCGTGGCCGAGTCCTTCCGCCCCTCCTTGGTGGCACGCCAGCAAAAGCTGCAGCTTGCATTGCCGGCAGCCCCGGTCGAAGTGGAAGGCGATGCGCTGCGCTTGGCGCAGGTGATCGGCAACCTGCTGGACAACGCCTCGAAGTACACGCCGTCCGGCGGTGAGATCCTGTTGTCACTGGCCGCGCACGGCGAGACCGCCGTCGTGACGGTGCTGGACAACGGCGCCGGCATGTCGTCGCGGACACTGCCGCACGTGTTCGACCTGTTCACGCAGGCGGACGACCTGGCACCGCTTCGGCGCGGTGGGATGGGGATCGGACTGGCGGTGGTGCGCGAGTTGGTGCAGGCACATGGCGGCAACGTCGAAGCGCACAGCGACGGGCTCGGACGTGGCAGCCGCTTCGCGGTGAGGCTGCCGCTGCGGACCGACGCAACGGCGGAAGCGAACGCGATGGCCGCCGTTGCGGCGGCGCAGTGATTCAGCCGGGATGGTCCTGCCCGTCCGAGCCATGCGCCAGCGTCGCGAAGTGCACCGCGTCGCTGAGATGGTGGTAGTCGAAGCCAGCGAACGAATAGACACCGTCCTTGCATGAGATCGCAAGCGCCGCCATGGTGCTGCGCTCCGCGTCGCTGGGCGTGTCGATGCCCGGGTGCGCGCTCTCGCGCTGGCGCACCTGATCGGCCTCGCGCGCACAGACCAACCGCGCGTAGTTGACCGCGTCGCCCAGGTGGACGTAGCGGAAGCCATTGCACTTGTAGTGGTTGCCGTCGTAGCGAATCGCGAACTGCGCCATCAGACGCGTGCGTTCGGACGGTTCGGCTTCGCCCGGGCGTTCGTCCAGGGGCTCGTCCGGGTCCGCGCGGTGGTCGAGGTGCCCGCCCTCGGCGATGAAGGCGTTCTCGGCGGCCGCGTAGCTGCTGTAGCCCCGTTCGGGAAGTCGCTTGGGCATGGTGCCTCCTGGATGCGGCGGACCGCGTCGCGCTTGAAGTGGATCGAGTCACTGCAGCCTGCACGGCGGCGGCCGGGACGTCGGTGCGATGGCGCGCATAGCGCGTGCGGGATGCGCGCCACGGTCCGTGCTTATACTGCCCGAGGCGACGTGTGCGCCCGAGTGGCTCGGGCGTCCTCGATCCGGTTGCAGCTTGACCCGCCAACACCTGCCCTGCCCGCCACCCCGGCGGGCGCGCGGATCGAACCGAAGCGGAGCAGCGGATGGATGCAGCAGGCGACCCCCGACTGAACCAGTTGCTCGCGGCGTTGCCTGAGGCCGCGTGGGCACGCTGGCAGCCCCAGCTGGAATCCGTCGAAATGCCGCTGGGCAAGGTGCTCTACGAACCCGGCAGCCGCCTGAGCCACGTCTACTTCCCCACCACCGCCATCGTCTCGCTGCTGTACGTGCTGGAGAACGGCGCCTCGGCCGAGATCGCGATCGTCGGGCCGGAGGGCCTGGTCGGCGTCTCGCTCTTCATGGGCGGGGGCTCGACGCCCAGCCATGCGGTGGTGCAGAGCTCGGGGCTCGGCTACCGGCTGAACGCGAACTTGATGCTGCAGGAGTTCAACCGAGCCGGCCCGGTGCTGCACCTGCTGCTGCGCTACACGCAAGCGCTGATCACGCAGATGGCACAGACGGCGGTGTGCAACCGCCACCATTCGCTGGACCAGCAGCTGTGCCGCTGGCTGCTGCTCAGCCTGGACCGGCTGAAGTCCAATGACCTGGTGATGACACAGGAGCTGATCGCCAACATGCTGGGCGTGCGGCGCGAAGGCGTCACCGAGGCCGCGGGGCACCTGCAGGCGGACGGACTGATCCGCTACCGGCGCGGCCGCATCACGGTGATCGACCGCCCGCGCCTGGAGCAGCGCACCTGCGAGTGCTATGCGGTGGTCAAGCGCGAATACGAACGCCTGCTGCCGGCGACGCTGGCAAGCTGATGCGCGCCTGGCGGCTCAGAATCCAACGAATCGCGAACAGTCGAAGACCGCTCCGATCCGCCGCGAATCACTCCCACTCGATGATCAATCCGTACGCCGCCTCCCTCTGTACAGAGGTGACCAGCACCTCGCGAAAGCAGGGAATGCCGTCGCGCGTACCGTCATTGCGGGATACCGATTCGACAGGGTAGCGGCAAGTGCCAAGAGCATGGGCAGCGAAGGGCTGCTCCGCAGCGGCTGCGGTCTGTCGCCTGGATCTATCGACCGCCCGCTTGCTGCCTCGATGCGGGCACTGCAGGGCGCCGGAGGTAGCCAAGAGATCGGTCGAGTTTCGCGGCAGAAGGGACACATCGTCAATGCGCCGTGCCCCAATCGAGGCGAGGTCCGGTTGAACGTCCGCTGTGCGGGCACGCGAACTGGAACTCTCGACCCAAAGCGGAAGTTGGGTCAGGCTAAGCGGGGCTCCAGAAAGCGGCCGCTCAACGATTGGCCTGAGAACCGATGACCGGCTTGCCGAGCAACTTCCTCGCGGTGGAAGGGTTAGCCGTTTTTTCGTAGAGTGCGTACCTGTTCCAAGAACTTCGTAAATGTCGCTCGTTGTTCGGGGAAGCGGCTCTGACCTTCTTGAAAGATTGCCTCAGCGGCTTTGAACTCTCCAAGTTTCATCAGGCACTCCCCTTTGGAGAAAAATGCGGCCATACCATTCGGGTTGACTC
>NZ_JBFUGN010000650.1:0-3532 GCF_056402895.1 Rhizobacter sp. P3_B12
CAACTGCACCGTGGTGTCCATCTCGGAGACCTTCCTGCTGACCAGTGTCGCGAGCACGGTGAAGTCGGCGACGCGGTCGGGCTCGTGCGCGTAGTACTCGCCGAGCGTGCGCAGCGTCTCGCCGATGTTCGCCATCGACGAGCGGTACGGCTTCAGGTACTCGGGGCGGCCGGTGATCAGGTAGCCGCGCTGGCCGTTCTCGGCATCGAGCACCTGGCGCAGCAGCACCATGTTGTTGGTGCGGGCGACGCCCATTTCGCCCAGCCGGTCCAGCGCGTCCACCGAGGTGCGGTAGGCGGTTTCGCTGATGCCCATCAGCGTCAGCGCGGTCACCACCGCGAGCGGGAACGTGAAGGCACTGCGCTTGAATCGGTGAAAGAAGTTCTTCATGCGATTTTTCTGTGTGCCTCTAGAATCGATCGGAGTCCAACCACAGGGGACAGTCGCTCATGATCAAGATTGCCATCGTTGACGACCACGCGCTCGTTCGCGCCGGTCTGCGCCAGTATCTCGCGGAGCAGGTCGATCTGCAGGTCGTGGCCGAGGCCTCCAACGGCCGCGAGGCCCTCGACATCGTCCGCAAGGAACAGATCGACGTGCTGGTCATGGACCTGTCGATGCCGCAGCAGAGCGGCGTCGATGCGCTGGCCGCGATCCGCGCCCGCGAGCCCGAGCTGCCCATCCTCATCCTCAGCGGTTTCCCCGAAGAGCATTACGCCACCACCTTGCTGCGCCAGGGCGCGAGCGGTTACCTGAACAAGGAGTGCGATCCCGAGGAGATCGTCACCGCGATCCGCACCGTCGCGCGGGGCCGCAAGTACATCACGCCGGCCGTCGCCGAGTTGCTGGCCAGCAACCTCGGCGGCAACGCGAACCGTCCGTTGCATGAGCAGCTTTCCGAGCGCGAGTTCCAGGTCTTCCTGCGGCTCTCGAAGGGCGAGACCATCGGCCACATGGCCGACAGCCTGTCGCTGAGCGTGAAGACCGTCAGCACCTACCGCACCCGCGTGATGGAGAAGATGAAGCTCGAATCGAACAGCGACCTGACCTACTACGCGCTGAAGAACGGCCTGATCCAGTAACAGGCCGCCTGCCGACCTTGCGCCGCCCGGGAGGGCCGCGCAGGTGGCGTCTCATCCCGCGCTACAAGCTTCCCGAACTCGAATTCGCCGCCTCGCCCGAGGCGAGCCGTTGGCAGTAGCCGATCAACGCATCGATCTCGTTCGACTTGTCGAACACCTTGTCGGCCCCGAGCTCGAGGCACTTGCGCCGCATGTCGGGTGTCGCGTAGTTGCTGAGCACGACGAGCTTGGTCGCGTCGGGCAGGTCGCCGCTGGCCGACAGCACGCCCAGGCCGGAGCCGCTCTTCAGGAAGATGTCGACGATCACCAGGTCGCAGCCATTGCGCGGCTGCTTCAGCCAGTACAGCGCGGCGGCTTCGTTGTCGGCCGTGCCGACCACTTCGACGGCCACCAGTTCCTCCAGCGCCGCGATCAGGTTCTCGCGGATCACCGGGCTGTCTTCGACGATGTAGGTTTTCAGCATGTCCCGACTTCTGGATTCTTCTTCGGCAGGCAAGGCATGCTCGGCGGAAACCTGTCTGCAAAGGTGACGGATCTTGCCATTTCCGCGAGAAACGTGACGGGAAGAGCCTCGAGGACGCCGGCAGACATGCGCTCGATTGTATGAATCGGGCAACGCTGCCCCTGCCGGAAGAGCGCGGGAGCCACTGTAGGAGCCTGCCTACAGGTGGTCGCCGGCCGAACGTCGTAGGACAGCGCCCACAGGCGAAGGCCCTGTCGTCCGGCTGTGTCAGCAAGAGGTGCTCCCTAGACTCGTGCGCAGGTTGTCCGGATTCAAGGGTTTCCGGATTCACGAATTGCCGACGGGAGTGGCGAATGAAAAGACTGTTGATGTGGGCTGTGGGTGTGCCGTTCCTGGTGATCAGCATGGTCATGGTGTCGTTCAGCGACGGGTTGTCGACGCAGGTCGCGAGCCTCTCGTGGACGCAGCGACATTGACGGTGCGCGGCGAAGCGCCTTCAGGGGTGGGCCGATGAACCCCTCGATCACCGTCTACGAAGGGTTCGATTTCGCGCTGCCTGCGGCGATCGAGGAGTTCGCCGGGGCGTTCTCGCGCTGGGATGCGCCGTCGCGTTCGGTGCGGCGTGCGCGCTTCAAGGGCGAGTTGACGCGCGCGATCGAGGAGTTGCGTGCCTGCGTGCGGCAGATCGAGACCTTCACCGACGAGCAGCGCTCGCTGTCGCAGGCGGCGCAGTGGCTGGTCGACAACTTCTACGTCATCGAGCGCATCCAGACCGCGCTCACGCAGCAGCTGCCCGACAAGGCGGTGCGCGGCCTGCCGGCCTACCAGACCGGCGGCCACCCGTCGCGCGCGCGCATCGAGCTGTTCTCGCACTTCTACCTGGAAGCCTGCGACTTCGACTTCGAGGCCGACGAGCTGGTGCACGTGCTGGTCGAGTACCAGAAGGTGCACCCGCTGATGCTGCGCGAGCTGGCCCTGCTCGCGCCGGTCCTGAACTTCCTGCTGATCCGCCAGCTGCGCGCCTGCGCCGAGCAGATCCTCGAGATCCACCGCGGCGCGCACGCGGCCGACCTGGTCTCCGATGCGGCGCTCGCGTCATCGCGCGGTCCCGCGCGCGGCCCGACGCGGAAGGCCGCGTCGGCGGTGCCCGACCTGAAGAACGCGTCGGGCGTCTTCCGCCAGGCCTACCTCGGCCAGCTGGCGCAGCGGCGCCGCTACGACGACCCGGCGAGCATCGCCGGCGGCGCGCACGCTGAAGGCGTCGGCATCGTCCACCAGGCCGGCGCGATCGAGGACGATCTCGTCGTGCGCACGATGCTCGACGTGCGGGTGCGCAACATCTTCCGCAGCGTCAAGGCGATCGAGTTGAGCGACTGGGTCGACATCTTCGCGAAGACCTCGCTGGTCGATCGCGCGCTGCAGCGCAACAGCGTCTATGCGCGCATGGACCCGCATTCGAAGGCCTTGTACCGGCAGCAGCTGGAGCGGCTGAGCCTGCGCAGCGGCCTGCCCGAGCCGGACCTGGCCGAGATGGTGGTCGACCGCTTCGGCCGCCGCCGCGCCGGCGACGCCGCCGAGGGCGGCGAGGAGGGCGAAGACGTCGACATCGGCCGCTGGCTGCTGTCCGACCGCCGTCCCGAGCTGGAGCGCAGCATCGGCCTGACGCCGAACCCGCTGCGGCGCATCGAGGGCGCGGTCCCGCACACCCGGCTGGTGCTGTACGCCGGCCTGGTGCTGGCGCTGACCTTCGCGTTCACCGTGCTGGCCTTCCGCGCCGGCTATGCCGAAGAGCAGGTGTCGCTGCCGGCCGTCCTGATCTTCCTGCTGGCGGTCTGGCCGGCCTCCGAGATCGCGGTGCTGCTGATCAACCGCATCCTCGGCCGGGTGTTCAAGCCGGCCCAGCTGCCGCGCCTGGAGTTCTCGCAGGGCCTGCCGCCGCATTGCAAGACGATGGTGGTGGTGCCGACGATGCTGACCCAGCTCGAGC
>NZ_JBFUGN010000651.1:0-3527 GCF_056402895.1 Rhizobacter sp. P3_B12
GGGCGATGCTGAAGAACCCGCCGCTGCTGCTGCTCGACGAGGCCACCAGCGCGCTCGATGCCGAGAGCGAGCGCATGGTGCAGGCCGCGCTCGAATCGGCGATGAAGGACCGCACGACGCTCGTGATCGCGCACCGCCTGGCCACGGTGCAGCGTGCCGACCGCATCGTCGTGATGGAGCACGGGCGCATCGTCGAAACCGGCACGCATGCGGAACTCGCGGCCGCCGGCGGGCTCTATGCGCGGCTGGCGGCGCTGCAGTTCGATCTGTGACAACAGCCTGTCAGCGTACGCCGACATCAACTGTTACCGACGGCCGACAGACACCCGCAACCTGCGCGACCGATACTCGCGATCCGCTCGCGCGCGAGATTTTTTTCAGGAGAAGACCATGAACATCCGCAACTTCCGATCCGCCGCCGTGGCGCTCAGCGCCACCGCCGTGCTGCTGGCCGGCTGCCAGAACATGAGCGAAACGCAGAAGGGCACGGCCATCGGCGCCGGKGCCGGCGCCGCGGCGGGTGCCGTGCTCGGCAAGGTGACCGGCGGCAAGGCCGGCACCGGTGCGGTGATCGGCGGCGCGCTCGGCGCGGTGGCCGGCAACATCTGGTCGAAGCGCCAGGAAGAACGCCGCGCCCAGATGGAGCAGGCCACCAAGGGCACCGGCGTCGAGGTGACCCGCACGGCCGACAACCAGCTGAAGCTGAACGTGCCGAACGACGTGTCGTTCTCGACCGGCAGCGCGACGATCAAGCCCGAGCTGCGCGCCGTGCTCGACCCGTTCGCCGAGAGCCTGAAGAACGACCCGAACGTGCGCCTGAGCATCGTCGGCCACACCGACAACACCGGCTCCGACGCGATCAACAACCCGCTGTCGCTGGAGCGCGCCCACAGCGTGCGCGACTACCTGAGCACGCGCGGCGTGACCGCGAGCCGCATCGAGACCGCCGGCCACGGCGAGCGCGAGCCGGTGGCGGACAACAGCAGCGAAGCCGGGCGCGCGAAGAACCGCCGCGTCGAGTTGTTCCTGCGCGAGCCGGGGCAATCCTGATCGCTCCACGCATGACGGAACGGGCGCCTTCGGGTGCCCGTTTTTTGTTGCGCCGATAATCGCGCCTTCCGCAGGCAGTACCCCCATGAAACAGTACCTCGACCTCGTCCAGAGCATCTTCGACCACGGCAGCTGGCAGGACAACCGCACCGGCGTGCGCACGCTGAGCCTGCCCGGCGCCTCGCTGCGCTTCGACCTGCAGCAGGGCTTTCCGGCGGTGACGACGAAGAAGCTCGCGTTCAAGTCGGCGGTCGGCGAGCTGGTGGGCTTCCTGCGCGGCAGCCGCAATGCGGCAGAGTTCCGCGAGCTGGGCTGCAAGGTGTGGGACCAGAACGCCAACGACAACGCGCCGTGGCTGGCCAACCCGTACCGGCTGGGCGCCGACGACCTCGGCCCGGTGTATGGCGTGCAGTGGCGCAACTGGCCGGCCTACAAGGTGATCGATTCGACGCAGACGGCGCAGATCGAGGATGCACTCGCGCGCGGCTATCAGTTCACAGCCGTCTACGACGACGGCGAGGCCGAGCGGGTGCTGCTGTACAAGGCGGTCGACCAGCTGCGCCAGTGCCTGGACACGATCATCAAGGACCCCGGCAGCCGGCGCATCCTGTTCCACGGCTGGAACTGGGCCCAGCTCGACGAGATGGCGCTGCCGCCCTGCCACCTGCTGTACCAGTTCCTCGTCAGCCAGGAAAAGCGCGAGATCTCGCTGTGCCTGTACATCCGCAGCAACGACGTCGGCCTGGGCACGCCGTTCAACCTGACCGAAGGCGCGGCGCTGCTGCACCTGGTGGGGCGGCTCACCGGCTACACGCCGCGCTGGTTCAACTACTTCATCGGCGACGTGCACATCTACGAGAGCCACGTCGGGATGCTGCGCGAGCAGCTGACGCGCACGCCGTTCGCGGCGCCGCAGTTGCAGCTGTCGGACCGCATCCCGGATTTCGCGAAGACCGGGCGCTACGAGCCGGAGTGGCTCGAGAAGGTGGAGCCGTCGGACTTCACGCTGGTGGGGTACGACCACCACCCGCCGTTGACGGCGCCGATGGCGGTGTAGCGGTTCACGGCGGGCATTTCATCCCGGCATCGGCCTTGAAGGCCGATGCGCTGACAACGCAGACTCGCACGCCGTCGAAGAGCCAGACCTGCTTTGTCGGTGGCAATCCCCGCTGTTGTTCCACGAGGTTGCTCTCTTCCAGTTGAGTTCGCACACCGTCGTGCTCGACGATGATGGATCGAATATCCAGGGATTCACGCATCGCAAATCGCTCCCCAGGCTCGAATGACTTCAGGAGCAGACGTGTCGAGGAGTCCCTCATCACGACGCTGAGGTCGACGGAAACCTTCCCGCCGTTGTAGATCTCGGCGCCGCCTCGGAAGCTGAATCCCATGCTGAAGCAGCCCGACAGCACTGTGACGACAGCGACCCGCCAGCTGCGTTCAACCACTACCATGGCCACCACCCCTTTCCCGTTGTACCGTATCGGTCGGCCGCTTGTTCCAAATTGCTGGAAGCAGTGAATGCGCCTCCCGAGAATAGGTAAACCGGGAAAAATAAAGGGCCCAGCACTTGGTATTGATAGGTGTGGGCTGCCTCGTGAGATCCCAACCGAACTCTTTCATAGGGTCCGCCAGCAGCGGACGCGTATGTCGGCACCTTTTCGTCCATGCTTGGAAACGTACTTATGATGACGTTTCCAATCGTGACTGCACTTACGCCGAACGGGTAGTTGTTGACCACGATGGCATTGTCCTGGAAGGTGATGTTCGCACCGAACGGAACCCCCACGAGACCAACACCCAGCCCGACAACGGTGTYGGGAAGTGTCCAGATCTTGCCCGCAACGTCGGCACACCCGCGAGGATTTTCCAAGCATTGCTGCGTGAGATAAGCATACGCGGCCGTCTTGGCACCGTCGGCGAAATGCCCTCCCTGAATGACGGATGAAGCTCCGCCCAACACCGAATTGGTGGCCATGTTGCCGAAGAAGCCCCAGCCACTCGTATCAGGACCGTAGGTCGCCCAGCCTGCATTCATCGCGGAGGACAACGCACCTTGGCGGCAGCTGCCACCCCCGGCCCTGGAAGACAGGCACCCTACCGCTGCATGCAAAGCCACGTTCGTGAACCCACTGGTCCCGTAGTCGGCTCCCATGCTTGCCGCGTCCACCGCGAAGGAAACCGCCCCGGCATTCAGAGCCGCATGCATGTCACCCGTGCCTTGGTAGGTGTAATAGCTGGACCAGAGCGCCGCCCCCCCCGGGCCGCCGTAGTACGACGCCGCGATCGAGCCCACCGTGTAGGCCCACTGGTGCGTCATCACATAGCGATCGACCGCCGCCTGCCCCGGCAGGTGATGGATCACATTGAACGCTGACTTGGTCACGTTCTGCGTCGCGCGCCCATTGGGCTGCCAGAAGCAGTCCAGCGTGCAATACCCGCTCGGGTCCGTGGCGTTCAGCGGGTTGTTCCAGGTG
>NZ_JBFUGN010000652.1:0-3524 GCF_056402895.1 Rhizobacter sp. P3_B12
GTGCTGATCGGCCCGTGCGTGAAGCTCTGGTAGCAATTTCTTTCAATCGCGGATGCGTCCGTCGGCACATTCCGCTCCGTAAGTGCCTGCATGACATCGACAACGGTGTCTGCCAACCAACCTGAATGAAGGACCTGAAGATCATGAACACGACATTCGCCCGCCTGCTGACCCTCTCGACGCTCGCCCTGGCCCTGGGCAGCGCCTTCGCTGCCGACAGCGCGCCGCCGGCCCCGACCCCCGCCGCAGCGGCGGCTGACAAGCTGGGCGCCGCGCGCGCGCAGATCGCCGCGAAGAACTGGGCCGGCGCCATCGACGAGCTGAAGAAGGTCAACGACACCGGCAGCGCCGACTGGAACAACCTGATGGGCTACAGCCTGCGCAAGGCGAAGACGCCCGACCTGGCCGCCTCGGAGAAGTTCTACGACACCGCGCTGCGCATCGACCCGAAGCACAAGGGCACGCTGGAGTACTCCGGCGAGCTGTTCCTGATGAAGGGCGACCTGCCGAACGCCGAGCAGCGCCTGGCCGCACTGAACAAGGTCTGCGGCGCCGGCTGCGACGAGACGGTCGAGCTGAAGAAGTCGATCGAGCGCTACAAGGCGGCCGGCAACAAGTACGTCTCGGCCAACTGGTAACTCGACCCGATCAGGCGGCCGCCATCCGCGTGGCGCCTGCCTGCGGCACCCCGCCGCAGAACCCGAAGTCGAGCGCCGGCCGCACGCCGCTCATCAGCTCGGCGAGCGCGCGGCCCGATCCGGCGCCGTGCGTCCAGCCCAGCGTGCCGTGCCCGGCGTTGATCCACAGGTTGGCGAGCTTGCCGCTGCGCCCGATGTACGGCACGTTGGTCGGCGTGCTGGGCCGCAGGCCGGTCCAGAAGTTCGGCTCGGTGGTGTCGGCGACGCCCGGGAACACCTCTTCGTAGCGGTCGATCAGCGCCTGGCAGCGCACGCGCGAGGTCGCGCTGTCGAGGCTGGTGTCGTAGCCGGCCATCTCGGCCGTGCCGGCGATGCGCACGTGGTCGCCGAGCCGGCTGATCGCGATCTTGCGCGAATCGTCGAGCAGGCTCGCGACGCTGGCGGCCTCGGGCCGCTTCAGCTTCAGCGTCGCCGAGTAGCCCTTGGCGGGGTAGATGTTCAGGTAGATGCCGAGCGGCCGCAGCAGCGGCGCGGTGAAGCTGCCCATCGCGGCGACGAMGGTGTCGGCCGTCAGCGTGCGCGGCTCGCCGGTCTGCATATCGCGCAGCCGCACCGATTGCACCGCGCCGCCCGCCGCATCGATGCCGGCGATGTCGTGCTCGTACAGGAAGCTCGCGCCGCGCTGCTGGCACAGCTGCGCCAGCTTCTGCGTGAAGACGCGGGCGTCGCCTGATTCGTCGCTGGGCGTGAAGGTGCCGCCCGCGATGCCGTTCGCGAAGCCCTGCAGCGCCGGCTCGACCTTCAGCACCTCGTCGCGCGACAGCACGCGGCGGTCGACGCCGTGGTGGCGCATCAGCTCGGCGCCGGCCGCGCCCTCGTCGAACTCCTTCTGCGTCGAGAAGAAGTGCAGGATGCCGCGCTCCAGCCGGTCGTACTGGATGCCGGTCTGCGCGACCAGCGCCTTCAGCGACTCGTGGCTGTAGCGGCCCAGCGCCACCAACTGCGCCACGTTGCGCTCGAACGCGGCGTCGTTGCACTGCAGCAGGAAGCTCAGGCCCCAGCGCCACTGGTGCGGGTCGAGCTTGGGGCGGAACAGCAGCGGCGCGTCGTCGCGCGC
Source organism: Rhizobacter sp. P3_B12 (assembly GCF_056402895.1). Classification (NCBI taxonomy): domain Bacteria; kingdom Pseudomonadati; phylum Pseudomonadota; class Betaproteobacteria; order Burkholderiales; family Sphaerotilaceae; genus Rhizobacter; species Rhizobacter sp. P3_B12. The sequence continues at coordinate 1,756 of NZ_JBFUGN010000652.1, forward strand.
CAGCCACTTCAGCACCTTCAGCGGCGCGCCGGCATTGGCCCACGGCTCGCAGAAGCTGACCGAGATCTGCGCGCCGTTGGCGAAGCTGGTCTCCAGCGCCGCATCTTTCTGGCGGTCGACCACGGTGACCTCGTGGCCCTGCTCCAGCAGGTACCAGGCGGTGCTCACGCCGATGATCCCGGCTCCCAACACGACGACTTTCATTGAAGCTCCTTCAGATCGGGCGCCACAACAGCTGGGCCGCCACGCAGAACATCACCACCGCGACGCTGGCATCGATCGCCCGCCACACCGCCGGGCGCTGCAGCCAGCGCGAGGCTGCTGCGGCACCATAGCCGAGCGTCACAAACCACATCAGCGACGCAAGACCCGCACCGACCGCGAACGCGAAGCGGCCGTCGCCCGGCTGTTGCGCACCGACCGTGCCGAGCAGCAGCACCGTGTCGAGGTAGACATGCGGGTTCAGGTAGGTCATCGCCAGCGCGGTGGCCATCGTGGCGCCCAGGCCACTGGCACCGGCGCGCGCCTGCAGGCCGGCATCGACGCCGCGCCAGGCCTGGCGCGCCGAGCGCAGGCCGTACAAAAACAGGAAGGCCGCACCACCGTAGCGCAGCACCTGCAGCAGCAGCGGCATCGACTGCACCGCGGCACCGAGCCCGAACACGCCCAGCAGGATCAGCAGCCAGTCGGACGCGGTGCACAGCGCGACCACCGGGCCGACATGCGTGCGCGCCAGCCCCTGGCGCAGCACCAGCGCGTTCTGGGCGCCGATCGCGACGATCAGGCCGGCGGTCATCAGCCAGCCTTGGGCGAATGCGGCGGAGAGGTCGGGGGTCATGGAATTCGGGGCGTGCTGTGGCCGTCGGATTGTCGGCACAGTGGACGAAGTCATGAAGAAGGATTCATATTTCTCGGCTTGCATTAGGATGACTTATGAAAGACCTGGACCCCGCCGCGCTCGACGCGCTGGCCGCGCTGGCCGACACAGCGAGCTTCGAGCGCGCCGCGCAGCGGCTGTCGATCACGCAATCGGCGGTGTCGCAGCGCTTGCGCACGCTGGAGCTGCAGGTCGGCCAGCCGCTGGTGGTGCGCTCGCGCCCGCTGCGGCTGACCGAGCCCGGCAAGCTGCTGCTGCGCTTTGCCCGCCAGCTGCAGGCGATGCGCGCCGACCTGGCGCATGAGCTGGGCGATGCGCCGCCCACCGACCAGCGCCTGCCGATCGCGGTGAACGCCGACAGCCTGGCGACCTGGGTGCTGCCGGCGCTCGACGCGCTGGTGCACGAGGGCCTGTCGCTGGAGCTGGTGGTCGACGACCAGGACTTCACGCACGACTGGCTGCGCCAGGGCGCGGTGCTCGGCTGCGTCACCAGCGTCAGCGAGGCGTTGCGGGGCTGCAGGGTCGTGCCGCTCGGCGCGATGCACTACACCGCGGTGGCGAGCCCCGGCTTCATCGCCGAGATGCTGCCGCAGGGGCTGACGCGGGCCAACTTCGCGCAGGTGCCGTTCCTGATCTTCAACCGCAAGGACGACATGCAGCAGCAGTGGGTGGCCCAGGCCTTCGGCGTGCGCGAGCCGCGGCTGCGCGAGCGCCACGTGCCGTCGTCCGAGGCCTACCTGCGGGCGGCGGCGATGGGCTGGGGGATCGGTGTCGTGCCGGAGCTGCAGGCGCGGTCGCTGCTCGACAGCGGCGCGCTGGTGGCGGTGCGGCCGGACGACCGGCTGCCGGTGCGGCTGCACTGGCACCAGTGGAAGCTGGGGCCGGACGGCGC
>NZ_JBFUGN010000653.1:0-3522 GCF_056402895.1 Rhizobacter sp. P3_B12
GTGGCAGCGCGCGCGGCAGCGGCTCGCGCGGCGTGGCGTCGTCGGGGTCGTCCGGGCGCAGCGCCTGCACCAGCTCGAGCAGGTGCCGGGCGCCGTGGRTCTCGATGCCTGGGACCAGCGCGGCCTCTTCGGCATTCGCCGCCGGCAGCACCAGCGCGCGCGCGGGCGTGCCCTGTGTCTGCAGCGCGAGCGCCATCGCCAGCGCGCCGCGCACCGGCCGCAGGTCGCCGGCGAGCGACAMCTCGCCGGCGAACTCGAAGCGCGCGAGGCGTTGCAGGTCGAGCCCGCCCTGCGCCGCGACGATGCCGAGCGCGATCGGCAGGTCGAAGCGGCCCGACTCCTTCGGCAGGTCGGCCGGCGCCAGGTTCACGGTGATGCGCTTGTTGTGCGGGAAGGCCAGGCCGCTGTTCTGCAGCGCGGCACGCACCCGCTCGCGCTATGTCGATCAATCGACTCCACACACAAACAAGTCACTCCGCAATCCGGGCCTTGTGAAAACAAGGGCTTAGCCCAGCCTCGTCCAACCACTCCGCAATGAAGCGCATGACGCATTCCTCCCAACAGCCTGGAGACGCTCGATGGACCTCGATCGAACACGAGTGCTAGAGCTCAGATTGCCAAGCCCAGCATCCGAAACTGAGACGTTGTTCTCAATCTGCGCCCGCTATCACCGTCTATCAGGTAGGTCAGACAGCAAGTCCACCGCTGTCGAGCTCTTGGGACACCGCCGCGCGTCGAGCCTCCACGACTTTCCGGTCGGCCTCGGTCATCTTGAGCAGGTGAGCGGCGGCGCAATTCGCCCCTCGCTGGAGCTCTTGAGGCAGCGCACGGTGCTGGCTGCTGTCTGGCCGTTCACCGATCGGGGCTGGCAAGACAAGGTCTTGCGTCAGTCGACTCTAGCGCCGATGAAGGGCGTGCAACAGGCGCCCGGGATGAGGTGGAACGCGCTGCCGAACCGGATCTTTCTGCGGCATTGCCGGGACTGCCTGGATGAGGACCTGAGGAAGGGCGTTCCAGTCTGGCRCAATGAGCAACAGTGGCCCGGGATGTGGGCTTGCCTGAGGCATAGCGCGCCGCTTGCGTCGCTCGATCTCCGCGCTGGTTCGAATGAATGGGCATTGCCCAGCGAGCCGGCATCCACACGCCGTTCGCATGACCTGTCGAAGGAAAGCTTGACCATTTTGTTGAACTTGGCGCGGGCCGTGGTCTGGCTCAGCTCCAAGACAACGCTCTCTGTACCTGCCTTAGGCGTGCTGGTCCGCAGTCGCCTCGCCCAAACTGGGTTTGCAATCACCGACATCACAACAACCTCCGCGGACCTCAATCGATTCAACGAACTGCGAGTCCTCAGGCTTGTCGCCACAGGCGCTGCACATTTTGCGAGCCTGCCGCACGACGCGCGCTGGATCCGAGAGGTCCTTGTTGACCGGCGCGCCACGCATCCAACGAAGTGGGCCATCTTGCTTAGTTCGTCCGGCCCATGCGACTCGGTTTCCTTGGATGCGGAGTACGCGGAAGCCGCAGGCCGTGTGACGGTGCACGGCCTGACCGGCATTCCAGCTGCGCGACGCAGCCGAGCTCCCCAGCGCCTCTACGAGGCGCTGCGCTTCCACCACTTCTTGGCTGACGCCTGCAAGGCCTGCGACATGACTAGGGATGAGGCGGAGCGCTGGGTACGCCGTGACAAGGCTCTGCATGAGATGTGGCGCGAGGCCAAGTTGGCGCGTCGAAAGGCCGAATCACGCCTCGCCGTGCTCGCGTTCCGCGAGGCAGATCCGAATGCACTGCGCAGCGACTACTTCCAGAAGTGCGGTCCGCACGTGAGGTGGTTGCAGCTCAATGACAAGTCTTGGATCGAGGCCAACCTGCCGACTGGCGTGGCCTACCTCTCGCCACAGCGGCGGCTTGACTTGTAGGAGTCGCATTTTTGCAACGTTCACATACCGTCGCGTAGTTGATATCTCATTTGCTGCTGCTATTCGCGCCGCACGCAGAGGTGAACACAGAGAAATGGAGATTTATTTGATGGTTTTCTATATATTCAATACACCACTGGAGTCTACAAGACTCCGTGTAACTCGAAACAACCGTTTGACTTCTCCACTGAAATCTACAGAATCGATTCTCAACGAGATCTTGTTTCTCTTGCTGTTGATTCGTGGACGAAGGAGCGTGAGGGATCTCGTCATGAAAAAAGAAACCAAGGTATTAAAAACTTTTCAAGAAGCCCGAGGCGATTTTCGCAGCCGCGGCATCACCATCGCAAATTGGGCAAAGGAAAACGACTTTGAAATCAAGCTCGTCTATGCGGTTCTGGCCGGGGAGCGAAAGTGCTACCGGGGCGAATCGCACCGCATCGCAGTTGCGTTGGGCATCAAGGAGGATCTATGAGATCGTTCTACGGATTAAACGACCGCCATAAAGACGAATGCCCACGAGTTGCAGCTCGCAGGCATTCTATGCACACCCGGCGGGGACCAAGGCGTTGACACAATAGCAATCCTATCGCGCATTCGCGTGTAGTCAATCCCCGCTTAGTCTCATTTTGTAGATTCGCGTCGACGCGAGGAATTCGCTCGGCCCGAAAGCGGGGAAACCATGTCAGCCAAGAAATCGATGGTGCCTGTAGGGGCGCCATGGACCACTTTTGCCAAGAAAAAGTCCCATTCACAGGAAGTACAAGCCCTCAAGAAGCTACCAGCGAGAGACATTCATTCGCAAGAGGAGTTCATCCGGCCCTTCTGCGTATGTCTGATGGATCACGCGGTACTAAACGTGGTCCTCGTGACCGATCGCCTAACAGGATCCGTCATCTGCTCAGACGTCTATGAACGCCGCCTGAATCGAGGGCAGCCATGAGCAAGTGGCATCTCGATCGGCTGTGCTCGCAGCTCTTCATCGTGACTTCCAAGAGATCAGCAAAGCGGTCGCAACTGCGGCTGGCTTTTGAGCAGAACGGTGGCGAGTTTCAGTTGGCGGAGAGCAATGGTGAGCTGATGGTGTTCCTAGCATCATTGGTCAACAAGCCGCAGGACAACCCTGCCTTGCGTTCTCCAGAGCCGCATGCCGGTGGTCGAAAGCGGGCGATGGCATGAATGCCTCTTCCAGAAAGCGCATGTCCGGCCAGGGCGCGGGCGCTGACTACACGGCTTCCATCCAAGTCAAGCGTGGCGGGTTCAGCTCGCGAGGACGATCGCATGTTGTGCCAAGCCCAATTTTTCGTGGGACAGGTCGAGCACACGATCTCCTCAGTGATCTCGAACGTTGCGTCTTCATGGCAATCYTGACCTGGCGGCCGCGCGATGTCCAGGAGCAGTTCCTTCTAGGGATGAGCTGATCAATTCAATGTCTGGAGCCGACAGCTTCTCTGCGAATGCATTGCACCGCGGCGAGCGCACGTTTGCGTGGATTTCGAATGATTGGCGAGCTCGTCTTAACCTTCAGGGCGCACTGACCCCTGCAGGCCTGAGCAGCGGCCTCTTGGCGATCATGAGGTTGGCCAGCGCGAACAGGCTGTACATG
>NZ_JBFUGN010000654.1:0-3521 GCF_056402895.1 Rhizobacter sp. P3_B12
GTGTGCGGCGCGGGGCGAGATCACCGCGGCGAGCACCATCAGGCCGGCCTCGTTGGCGAGGCGGGCGACCTCGGCGATGCGGCGGATGTTCTCGTCGCGGTCGGTGTCGGTGAAGCCGAGGTCGCGGTTCAGGCCCTCGCGCACGACATCGCCATCGAGCATCAGCACGGGCCGCCCGGCCTGCAGCAACGTGCGTTCGAGCACCGCGGCGAGCGTCGACTTGCCGGCGCCGCTCAGGCCGGTCATCCACACCGTGGCGGGGTTGCTGCCGAACACGCGTTCACGCAAAGGCGCGAGCGACGGCAACGGTGTGTCGGACAGAGAGGCATCAACGAAAGTCGGCGGCATCGTCATTCCTTTCACGCGTGGGTGCACAGCGCTTGGCCCATAGTGTGTGCGATGACGGATGGAAGCCCGCAACGCTGCAGCAGCGAGGAATGAGGGTCCGGATGCGGGAAACAGGAATCGGGAATCGGCGTTCTAAGATGCCGGCAGAGGCATCCGATGGCTGAACTCGCAACTCCCTTCCGTCATGAACAAGGAGAAAAAATGACATCCCGCTTCTGGTTGGCGCTCGGCGTGGGCGCGCTTCTTTCCCTTTCAGCAGCAGCCCAGGAGGTCACGCTGACGCGGCTCGATTGCGGCACCGGGACCAACGACCCGCGGCGCTTCAGCGATGCCTTCGCCTACACCGAGACGACCAAGCCCTTCAGCTTCAGCTGCTACGTCATCCGCCACGGCGCGGACGTGATGGTCTGGGACACGGGCTACCTGCCGGGCTCCGTTCCGAGTGCGACCAACAAGCCGCTGGCCGATCTGCTGAAGCAGATCAACGTCAACCCCGAGGATGTGAAGTTCGTCGGCATCAGCCATTTCCACGCCGATCACACCGGCCAGCTGGCCCCGCTGAAGAATGCGACGCTGCTGATCGGCAAGGGCGACTGGGACGGCATCAACGCCACCCCGCCGATCGCCAGTGCGAACGTGAAGGGCTTCGCCGAGTGGATCGCCGAGAAGCGCAAGGTCGAGCCGCTGAGCGCCGACAAGGACGTGTTCGACGACGGCACCGTGATGATGCTGCGCGCGCCGGGCCACACGCCGGGGCACAGCATCCTGCTCGTGCGCCTGAAGGAGATGGGGCCGGTGATCCTGAGCGGCGACGCCGTGCATTTCCACGAGAACTACGAGCACGACGGCGTGCCGGGCTTCAACTACGACCGCGCGCAGACCCTCGCGTCGATCCAGCGGGTCAAGCAGATCGCGAAGAACCTGAAGGCGACGGTCATCATCCAGCACGATCCGCGCGACATCGGCAAGTTGCCGGCGTTCCCGGCTGCGGCGAAGTGACTCGCCTCATCGGAAGAGGCCGCCGCCGTGCGGCACGTTGCGCCCGATAGGTACCTGCAGGCTCGCTCGTGCAGCGCGCGCGCGACCAAGCCGAAGCGGCTTGGCGCGGCCTGCCGGCCCGAATCGTCAGGACGCCGCTGGCGTCGAAGTCGGAGTCACCGCCTTCGGGGGCTGGGTACCGTCGGACTTGCGGCGCTTCCTGCCGCTTGCCGTCTTTCTGACTTGTTTGGCAGAAATGGTTCTCTTGCCTACGCGCTTCTTCTTGGACAGTGCCATCTCGATCCTTTTGAGTAAAAGGGATGAGGATACACGCGGCAAGCAACCGGAACGGGATGGACCTTGCGTCCAGGGCTGACATGCCAGGCAACTCAGCGACCGCGAGCCACCGCGTAATACTCGAGCTGCCGGTCCTCACGCCACGGAGCATTGTGGTCGCCGGTGGCGATGAGCAGCTTGGCCTTGCCGCGCAGCTCGAGGTCGGGTTGTTCGTTCGGTTCAAAGCCGGCGTCGATGAAGTAACGGCTCGGCGCAGAGCCGCCCCGGTAGAACGTGACGCGGAACGTCTTGCCGTCGCGCGTGCCTTCGACCAGCCCGCGGCTGCCATCGGACATGCTGTAGCTCCCCGTCAAGGTCCGTGCTACGTCCTTCAGCTCCATCGAGCCGTGGATGYCGCCCAGGTCGATGTTCCATGCGCCCGAGAAATTCCTGCGGGTCGGGGATTCCTGCCCGGTGGATGGCGCGACGTCGATCTTCAGGCTGCCGACAAAGGGTGTGCGAGACCTTGTGGTCAGCGTCGCCCTGATGTCCGCTCGGCCCGCGGCATCGGCGATGAACTCGAGCGGGCGCTGCGTCAGCTTGGTAGAGGCGTCGATCTTCTTGGTCGTTGCGGTGAGCTGCTGCACGGTGTCCGAGCCGGGCCTGAGCAATCCAGCCGGGTAGCTGATCGTCAACACCCCTTCAGACAACGGCACCGGCGAGCGCGGTTGCACAAAGATGTCGATGGTGACGACATCGCCCTGCTTCGGGTTCAGCGTCTGCGAGACGAGCAGCACCTCGCCCTTCTCCTCCCACACGATCGCATTGAACACCTCCTTCAGCGGTGTGAACACGTAGGCCAGCACGCTGCCGATCGACGTCGCGACAATGACCAGCAACGGTGTCAGAACTGCCTTGACGTCGACCATTCGAGCGCTGCCGCCCGGTTCCGGTTGCCGCCGCCCACGGCCGCGATTGCGCTGGCTGCTCATCGCTCGACGTACAAGGCGTTCGGCACGAAGTTCGCCGTGCCGGCGCCACAGTGCCTGCCCAGCGCCGGTACGTACAGGTGCGCGCCTGGGCCGCCGTCCATCGCCAGCGCGTTCAGGATCGGTTGCCCGTCGCTCGATCGGTAGCCAAGCAGCAGGCGCGAGAACTCGGCCAAACTGCCTGCAGCTCCGGACGGTTCGTGAAGCACGAAGAAGTAGATGTGGCCGCGCGCGTCCAGCGCGATGGCGCTGCGATCGAAGCGATCGTCGCCCGCACTGCGAATGCCGTCTCGTCCGTCTTCGACAAGCAAGGGCTTGGACTGCAGGACGTCGGAATGGTCCGACGCTGCACCGGCGCTCGCGATCGGGAGGATCGACACGCCGTGCGCCGACGCCGCCACGATGCCGCCACTGGTCCAGTTGAATCGGGCCGAGACTGTTTTCCCGTCGGCCTTGACGAGGCCGAGCGGGATCAGCCGGCCGCTTGGATCGATGTCGAAGAAGCCTCCGCTCATCACGCCCAACGCTTGCGAGCCGAACACGGCCGGAAACAGCTCGGCTGGCGCCTGGTTCGTGCGCAGGTCCTTGACGCGCAAGCGGGCTTGGCCGGCTTCCAGCACGCACAGCTCGACGCCGAAAGTCACGGACGCGGGAACGGCATCGCGGTACGACACGAACCGGGCGGCAGCCTGCCCTAGCCGCGGCAGATCGGTCGATTCGCGATGTTGCTCCAGCAGGCCCAGCAGGYGATCTCGCGGTGGGTCGGCAGCGACCGCGCACATGGCATGCGTCAGCAGGATCCATCCCAGCAGCCTCCGCATGTCGCACGCCCTCCGTCCGAAGAGTCTGACACGACCGCACGGCTGCCGCAAACATCCCGTGCAGTACGGTCCCGCCGGGATGCCGGCAGGCGCGGCATCAACTTGCAAT
>NZ_JBFUGN010000655.1:0-3510 GCF_056402895.1 Rhizobacter sp. P3_B12
CGTTCCAGTAGCCCTGGCGCTCGAGATCCTCGCCCTTGATCACGGTGACCGGGCTCGGCCCGTCGGCCTGCGCGCGCAGCAGGCGCGAGCCGGTGACCTGCACGCCGGGCAGGCTCTGGCCCTCGGGCTCGGCAGCGTGGGCGGGGGTGATGGCGGCGAGCAGCAGCGCGCCGAATAGTGGTCGTGTGGATGAAGGCATGCTGGATGGGTCACGAAAAAACGTGACCGCAGGCTACGCACCGACCTCGGGGGACACAACGAAGGGAAGCTCACATGCAAATGCGGCCGCACAATATTCCGGCGCCTGGAACGTCTTCCCAGGCATGGATCCGCCAACGCCGCCTGCCCTCGTGACCGCACCCCATCCCGATCACGAGCAGGAAATCACCGCCACGGTCCGGCGCGAATCGGGCCGGCTCGGCGATTTCATCCGGCGCCGCGTGCCCGACCCGACCGATGCGGAAGACATCCTGCAGGACGTGCTGGAGGAGTTCGTCGAGGCATATCGACTGCCATCCGCGATCGAGCAGGTGAGCGCGTGGCTGTTCCGGGTGGCGCGCAACCGCATCGTCGACCGCTTCCGCAAGAAGCGCGAAGAGCCGCTGCGCGATGCGGGCGATCCGGACGATGACGACACGCGGCTCGACCTGGCACTGCCCGACCCGGACGGCGGCCCGGAGGCGGCCTATGCGCGCTCGGTGCTGCTGGACACGCTGCAGCAGGCGCTCGACGAGCTGCCGGCGAACCAGCGCGAGGTGTTCATCGCGCACGAACTCGACGGCCGCAGCTTCAAGGACATGGCGGCAGACACCGGCGTGCCGCTCAACACGCTGCTCGCCCGCAAGCGCTACGCGGTGCTCTACCTGCGCGCGCAGCTGCAACCCATCTATGACGAACTGGAAGACTGAAGGAGAAAGATGATGATGAGATTCAAGGCAATGTTCGTGGGCCGCCTCGTGCTGGGCCTGGTCGCGATCGCCGCTCTGGGCGGCGTGGTGATGGCGCTGTGGAATGTGGTGATCCCCGGGCTGCTGACGGGGGCGCAGGCCATCGACTACCCGCACGCGCTGGGCCTGCTGCTGCTGTGCCGGATCCTGTTCGGCGGCTTTCGCGGGTATGGTGGCTGGCGGCGCGGCTGGCATGGCCACCGGTTCGGGCATCGCAGATGCGGCCCCGACTGGCACGCGATGACGCCCGAGGAGCGGGAGCAGTTCCGCCGTGGCATCCGCCCCGATCGACCCGACAATCGATCCCACCACCAGCATCCCGACGCCCGCACCGGAGCCCCTGAATGAGCACACCGTCCCTCGCGCCACCCGCAACGCCCCAGGCGTTCTCGCCCTACCAGAAGGTGGTGCTGGGGCTGCTCGCGTTCCTGCAGTTCGCGGTCATCCTCGATTTCATGCTGATGGCGCCGCTCGGCGCGCTGATCATGCCGGCGCTGTCGATCAGCCCGAAGCAGTTCGGGCTCGTCGTCTCGGCCTATGCGTTCAGCGCCGGTGCGGCCGGGCTGCTGACGGCCGGTTTCGCGGACCGCTTCGACCGCAGGAAGCTGCTGCTGTTCTTCTACACCGGCTTCGTGCTGGGCACGCTGTGGTGCGGGCTGTCACCCACCTTCGAGAGCCTGCTTGCGGCGCGCATCGTCACCGGCCTGTTCGGCGGCGTGATCGGCTCGATCGTGCTCGCGATCGCCACCGACCTGTTCCCGGCGTCGATGCGCGGCCGCGTGATGGGGCTGATCCAGACCGCGTTCGCGGCGAGCCAGGTGCTGGGCCTGCCGGCCGGGCTGTACCTGTCGAGCCGCTGGGACTGGCACATGCCCTTCTTCGCGATGGCCGCGCTCGGGCTGGTGGGCGGGCTGGTGGTGGCCTGGCGGCTGCAGCCGGTGGATGCGCACCTGAAGCTGCCGCAGGAGCGTGGCGCCTTCAGCCACCTGCTGCACACGGTGGCCGTGCCGCGCCACCTGCTGGCGTTCGCGACGACCGCACTGCTGACCACCGGCGGCTTCATGCTGATGCCGTTCAGCAGCGCCTTCACCGTCAACAACCTGGACATCAGCATGCACAGCCTGCCGACGATCTACCTGGTGACGGGGCTGTGCACCATCGTGTTCGGGCCGCTGATCGGCCGGGCTGCCGACAGGTTCGGCAAGTTCCGCGTGTTCACGGTGGGCACGCTGCTGTCGATGACGATGGTGCAGATCTACACCCACCTCGGCCCGGTGCCGCTGCCGGTGCTGATCGCGGTCAACGCGGTGCTGTTCGTCGGGATCTTCTCGCGGATGATCCCGTTCCAGGCCCTCGTGGCCGGCGTACCGACGCCGGCGCAGCGCGGCGCGTTCAACGCGATCAGCTCGTCGGTGCAGCAGCTGTCGGGCGGCATCGCGTCGGTGATCGCGGGCCACATCGTCACGCTGGGGGCCGACGGCCGGCTGCAGCATTTCGACCGGGTCGGGCACGTCGTGGTGGGCGCGTCGATCGTGTCGTTCATGCTGCTGTGGCGCTTGCAGAAGAGCGTCGCAGCAGGCTGACCACGGCGGCGGCCAACGCAGCCGCCGCCCCGAGCGCCAGGCCCCAGTGCACGGCGCTGACCGACGGCAGCAGCGCGAACAGCAGCCCGATCGACAGGCTGCCCAGCGTCTGCCCGGTCAGCCGCGCGGTGCCCTGTGCACCGCCGGCCGCGCCGCTGCGCTCCTTCGGCGCGGCGAGCAGCATGTTCTGGTTGTTGGGTGTCTGGAAGAACCCGAAGCCGAGACCCGCCAGGCTCGTGAAGACGACCATCGGCCCCCAGGGATCGCCGTGGATCGGCCAGGCGGTGCACAGCGCCAGGCCGAGCGAGAGGCACGCCCCACCGATCGCGCAGAGCCACGCGGTCGGCACGCCGCGCCGGGCCAGGCGCGCCGACAACGGCGCGGCCACCATCACCGCCAGCGGCCACGGGGTCATCAGCAGGCCGGTGGCCGCCACGCCCAGGCCCAGCTCGTGCTGGAAGTAGAACGGCAGCGATACATAGCCGACCATCTGCCCGGTGAAGCAGCACACCGATGCGATGACCGATAGCCGGAACGACGGCACGCGCAGAAGATCGAGCGGGATCAGCGGCGCCGCCTTCGGCCTCTCGCGCCGCACCAGCAGCACCAGCGAAACGGCCGACACGGCGAGCAAGGCCGCGCCGTACCACGGCGACGACGGCAGCCAGTCGCTGCCCAGCACGAAGGCGGCGAACAGGAGCGCGTTGAGCGCGATGCTGGCGAGGTCGAGGCGGCGCCCGGTGCCGGGCGGATTCGGCAACCCTGCACAGGCCGCCAGCACCAACACGCCGACCGGCAGGTTCACCGCGAACAGCCACGGCCAGCTCGCGACCGACAGCAAGGCGGCGCCGACCGCCGGCCCGGCCGCCGAGGCGCCTGCCACCGTCAGCGCGTTCCAGGCGATCGCCTGGCCCAGCAAGCGGCGCGGATAGGTGAAGCGCAACAGCGCCAGCCCCAGCGGCATCACCGCCGCGCTGCCC
>NZ_JBFUGN010000656.1:0-3507 GCF_056402895.1 Rhizobacter sp. P3_B12
GGCCGCGCCCGCGGCAGCCGCCCCGACGCTCAGCTGGAGCGCGCCGGCCGAGGTCAAGGTCGGCGACACCTTCGTCGCGACGCTGAACCTCGCGACGCCGCTCGCGCTGCGCGGCGCGCCGGTGCAGCTCGCCATCAGCAAGGGCCTGCTGTCGGTGGTCGACGTCGACGAGGGCGACCTGTTCAGGCAGGGTGGCGCGGCCACCAGCTTCAGCAAGACGATCGACGCCGAGCAGGGCAAGGTGCAGGCCGGCGCGATCCGCAACCAGGCCACCGGCGCGAACGGCCAGGGCAGCCTGCTGAGTGTGCGGCTGAAGGCCACCGCCGCCGGCACCGCGGAGCTGACGACGCTCGGCGTGCAGCTGCTCGGCCTCGACGGCCCGGCACAGCCGATCGGCCTGCCGCCGCCGCTGAAGGTGATCGTCAAATGAGCCTCTTGCCCGTCCTGCCGCGGCGGATCCGCGCCGCCGGCTACACGCTGATCGAGCTGGTCGTCGTGCTGGCGGTGCTCGGCGTGCTGGCCGTCGCGGTCTTCCCGCTGGCCGAGGTCACGCTGCAGCGCGAACGCGAGCGCGAGCTGAAGCAGGCGCTGTGGCAGATCCGCGAGGCGATCGATGCCTACAAGCGCGCCAACGACAAGGGCCAGCTGTCGCAGCCGGCCGGCGCCACCGGCTACCCGCCGAGCCTGCAGGCGCTGGTCAGCGGCGACACCGGCCTGCCGGGTGCGCAGCGCATGGTCTTCCTGCGCCGCATCCCGCGCGACCCGTTCGCCAGCGCCGAGCTGCCGGCCGAGCAGACCTGGGGCCTGCGCAGCTACCTGTCGACGGCCGAGCAGCCGCAGGCCGGCGCCGATGTCTACGACGTGTTCTCCCGCTCGACGCGCAGCGGGCTGAACGGCGTGCCGCTGAGGGACTGGTGATGCAGGTCATGCGCAAGGCACGCGGCTTCACGCTGATCGAGCTGATGGTGGTGATGGCGGCCATCGGCCTGCTGCTGGCCATCACGGTGCCGCGCTATGCCGAGCATGTCGACCGTGCGCGCGAAGTGGTGCTGCGCCAGAACCTCGCGGCGGTGCGCGATGCGATCGACAAGTTCTACGCCGACCGCGGCCGCTACCCGGCGGCGCTGCAAGAGCTGGTGCAGGCGCGCTACCTGCGGCAGCTGCCGGTCGATCCGGTGACGGACCGCATCGACACCTGGGTGCTCGTGAACTCCGACAGCGGCGCCGCCGCGGGGGTGTCGGACGTGCACAGCGGTGCGCCGGGGCAGGCGCGCGACGGGAGCCCCTATGCGAGCTGGTAGGCCACCATCGCGCGGATTCACCTACGTGATCGTGCTGCTGCTGGTCGCGCTGCTCTCGCTCGGCCTGTCGATCGCCGGGCCGCGCTGGGCCGATGCGGCGCAGCGCGAGCGCGAGGACGAACTGGTGCGCATCGGCACGCTGTACGCGCAGGCCATCACCCGCTACCGCGAGGCCTCGCCGGGCTCGCTGAAGCAGTACCCGGCCTCGCTCGACAACCTGCTGCTGGACAACCGCTTCGTCGGCACGCGCCGCCACCTGCGCCGGCTCTACACCGACCCGCTGGTGCCGGGCCGCCCGCTCGGCGTCGTGCGCGGCGCCGACGGCAGCGTGCGCGGCGTGTTCAGCACCAGCGAGGCGCAGCCGCTGCGGCGCACCCCGCTGCAGATCGACGGCCTGGCCGACATGCCGCCCGCCGCGCAGTACAACCAATGGGTCTTCATGGCCAAACCGATCGCATCGACATCATGATCAACGCTTCCCGCCGTGGCTTCACGCTGCTCGAACTCCTCGTCGTGATCCTGATCATCGGCCTGCTGACCGGCATCGTCGGCCCGCGCTTCCTCGGGCAGATCGGCCGCTCGGAGGTCACGGCCGCGAAGGCTCAGCTCGATGCCTTCGACAAGGCGCTGCAGGCCTACCGCATCGACACCGGCCGCTTCCCGACCACCGCGCAGGGCCTGCAGGCGCTGCTGGTCGCGCCCGCCGACGAGCCGCGCTGGCGCGGCCCCTACCTGCGCGGTGCGCTGCCGCAGGATCCGTGGGGCAGTGCCTACCAGTACCGCGCGCCCGGCCTGCAAGGCCAGGAGTTCGAGTTGCTGAGCCTGGGCAAGGACCGCGCGCCCGGCGGCACCGACGACGACGCCGACCTGACGCGCTGAACCGCGAGCACCGCCATGCAGTTCAAGGTCCGCTACTACGACCCCGGCCAGGCCGCCGTGCTGGAGCGGCTGGCGCAGGCCGAGTCGCTGCAGGCGGTGCAGGCGCAGCTGGCGGGTGAAGGCCTGGTGTTCGTCGGCGCCGAGGCACAGCCGGGCGGGCCGGCGCGCACGCCGCTGCTCGGCGGCGGCGCGGGGGCATTCAACGTGGCGTGGTGGTGCCGCGAGCTGCGCACGCTGCTGCAGGCCGGCATGACGGTGGTCGAGGCGCTCGAGACGCTGCAGGCGCAATCGTCGCAGGGCGCGCGCGGCGACATCCAGGCCGAGCTGCTGCGCGCGCTGCGCGAGGGGCGGCCGCTGTCGAAGGCGATGCACGAGTCGCAGGCCTTCCCGCCGGTGCTGGTGGCGAGCGTGAAGGCCAGCGAGCGCACCAGCACGCTGGGCAGCGCACTGGCCGATTTCCTGGCGCACGACGAGATGATGGGCGCCCTGCGCAAGCAGGTGGTCAGCGCGGCGATCTACCCCGCTGTGGTCGTGACGCTCGGGCTGCTGATCACGCTGTTCCTGCTGCTGTACGTGATCCCGCGCTTCTCGGGCATGTACGTGGATTTCCACGGCAACCTGAGCCTGCCGACGCAGGTGCTGCTGGGTTTCAGCAAGGCCGTCTCGCAGCACACCGCCCAGGTGGCCGCGGGCCTGGCGGCGCTGGTGGTGGGCGGCGTGTGGTGGATCCGCTCGGGCGGCGCGATGCGCTTCGCGGTGGCGGTGGGCTCGCGCATCGGGCCGCTGCAGCGCCAGTGGGACCACTTCCGCTTGGCCAAGCTGTACCAGTCGCTCGCGCTGATGTTCCGCGGCGGCTACACGCTGGACGAGGCGATGGCGCTGTGCGAGACGCTGGGGCTCGGTGCGCGCATGAGCGAGGCGGTGGCGCGTGCGCGCGTCGACCTGGCGCGCGGCAAGCGCGTGTCGGCGACGCTGTCGCAGGCCGGGCTGACCGACACCGTGGCCGAGCGGCTGCTGGCGGTGGGCGAGCGCACCGGCAGCTTCGACGTGGTGCTGCAGACCATCTCGCAGCGCCATGCCGCGGCCTTCACCACCTTCGTCGAGCGGGCCACGCGGCTGGTGGAACCGGTGCTGCTGCTGCTGGTGGCGCTGCTGGTCGGCGGCATCGTCGTGATGATGTACATGCCGATCTTCGACATTGCCAATGGAGTGCGTTGATGGAGTGCGCTGAACGATGAGCAACCCGGGTATCGCCTCCCTGGCCCTCCCCGCCCTGATCGCCGACGCGCGGCGCCAGCACCGCGCCGGCGCCGGCACGGTGCTGGAC
>NZ_JBFUGN010000657.1:0-3504 GCF_056402895.1 Rhizobacter sp. P3_B12
GTGTGGTGGTCTGCGGCCGCTGGATCGCCTATTGAGGGGCGGATCACCGGCCGCCAGCCACCACCGCCCGCTTCGTGCCTCTTCTTCACCCACCGGAGACCGCCATGCCGTTGAGCCGCCGCCAGTTCGCCGTTCTCGCCGCCATCGCCCCCTGGACCGTGCGCCCCGCGTCGGCCCACCATGGGTGGGGCAGCTTCGATCAGGATCGCCCGCTGTACCTCGAAGGGACCGTGGTCACCAGCAAGTGGCAGAACCCGCATGCCGAACTGATCATCGAGCTGCCCGCCGGGCTCAAGCTGCCGGCCGACCTGGCCCGGCGCACGCTGCCGGCGCAGAGTGCCGCCGTCGACGGCCCCGCCCTGCTCGCCAAGGCCACGCTGCCCAAGCGCAGCGACCGGCGCTGGGAGCTGGAGCTCGCCCCGCTGACCCGCATGGAGGCCTGGAAGGTCGCCGAGATCCGCCCGGGTACGCGCGTCTCCGCCATCGGCTACACCGGCGCCGATGAAAAGGGCGACGCGGTGATGCGGGTGGAGTACCTCTTCGTGGGTGACAAGGCCTACGGGCTGCGATCGAGCCCGGCCTGACGGCACACGGCCGCTCGCCGGTTCGCTAACATCGCCCCACCCGGGCAGCCGACAAGCTGCCCGCCTCCACGTCGCCGGCTTCACCAGGCCCGACGGCGCATGACTCCTGTTGGACCCAGCACGAGCAGACCCAGGCCGCGCCAACCGCACGGCCCTCCGCCCCTCGGTCCATCCACGGAGTTCAGCCGCCATGCCATCACAGGCCTCCCCTCGCCTTTCGGTCCTGATTCCCCTTTCCGCGCTGGCCGTCCTGCCCATCAACATGTTCGTGCCGTCGTTGCCGAACATCGCCAGGGATCTCCACGCCGACTTCGCGCTCGTCAATGTCGCCATCGCGGGGTATGCGGTGGCCACCGCCGTCACGCACTTGATCGCGGGCGCGCTCTCCGACGGGTTCGGGCGCAAGCCCGTCGCGCTGCTCGCGCTGGCGATCTTCACGATGGCATCGATCGGCTGCAGCCTGGCGAACGACATCGTCACCTTCCTGGGGTGCCGGTTGCTCCAGAGCAGCGTCATCGCCGGATACGTCGTGTCGCTCGCCGCCATTCGAGACACGTCCCTCGAGGGCCAGGCCGCAAGCCGGATCGGCTACGTCTCGTCGGCATGGGCCGTGGCGCCGATGATCGGGCCCACGTTCGGCGGATTGCTCGATGCCCACTTCGGCTGGCGCGCCAATTTCATCGCGTTCGCAGCACTCGGGCTCGCGGGGCTGTATCTGGTGGCATTCCATTTGAGGGAGACGAACCACCACCGCACGCAGTCCATCGCGCTGCAATTGAGGGGCTATGCCGAATTGGCCCGCTCGCCGCGGTTCTGGGCGTATTCGCTTTGCATGGCCTTCGCCATCGGCACGCTGTATGTCTTTCTGGGCGGAGCGCCCCTGGTGGCGGCGCAGCTGGGCGAAACATCGAGCACGGCGCTGGGCCTTCACATGGGGATGGTTCCTGCCGGCTTCATCATCGGCAGCTACGTGGTCGGGCGCATCGGCGCACGCCACGGGGCCACCCGACTCATCCTCGCGGGCCGCGCGCTCACGTCCATCGGCCTGCTCGCGGGCCTGGCACTTGCCGCGGCAGGCTGGGCGCATCCGCTCGCCTTCTTCGGCCCTTGCGTGTTCGTGGGCCTGGGCAACGGGCTGACGATGCCGGTGGCCAATGCGCAAGTCCTGTCGCTGCGGCCCCAGCTGGCCGGCACGGCCTCGGGGCTGGCCGCCGCCGTGACCGTGACCGGCGCCGGCATCATCGCGTTTCTCTCGGGTTGGGTCGTCGATGCATCGAACGCCCGCGTTGCCGTGCTGGGCGTCATGTTGACGACGTCGGCACTGTCGCTTGCCGTGGCCTTGCTCATCGCCCGCACGCCTTGCGAGCGTCGACCGTGATTCCCGCTCGTGTCAAACTTCGGCGCAAGCAAAGGGGCACATCATGAAGCGCGTGACCGGCATCGGCGGCATCTTCTTCAAGTCCAAGGATCCGAAGGCGCTGGGCGAGTGGTATCGCCAGCACCTCGGGCTGGAGGTGGCGGACTGGGGCGGAGTGGCTTTCAAGTGGGTCACACCCGACAACCCGACGGGCACCGGCACCACGACCTGGAGTCCGTTCAAGGAAGACACCTCGTACTTCGCTCCGAGCACCGCGAGCTTCATGATCAACTTCCGGGTGCATGACCTTCATGCGCTGCTCGCCGCATTGCGGTCCGAAGGCTGCGCGGTGGACGACAAGGTCGACGAGTCCGAGTACGGGAAGTTCGGCTGGGTGCTGGATCCGGAGGGGAATCGCGTCGAGCTGTGGGAGCCGCCGCAGGGGCAATGAGGCCATGAAGAGAGAACCAACGTGGGTGCCGGTGTCTGCACTCGCTGGCTTCGTCGTCACTCGCTGGCAAGGCACGGAGATGGCACTGGTTGAAGGCGAGGTCGCCGAAGACGTGCGCTGGGAAGATCCGGGTATTCCGTTTCTGCAGTTGATCAATCTCGACTTGCAGTTGGCGAACGGACAGGTCTTCAGGCTGTTGTCCCAGCTCGAAGACGGGACCGGTTTTCACGGGCTCTACCTGATGGAGCTCGACGCGATGCCAGTGCTGGAGCGCCACGAAGACGCTCCATTCCTCTTCCGGGATCGACAGTTTCCGGAGTGGCCGGCGCGAGATCGAGATCACTGAACGCCGTCATGACGGTCCGAATGCCACGGCTGAAGTACGGCTCCTGCTGTCCGGGAATGAGCTCAGGCTCGTCGCAGGCGAAGTTCATGAGCAATCTGACGGGAGCCTGCACATCATCGAGTGCGACGAATCCATACTCGTGCAACTGAACGGCGCTCGGCCGTAGAAGCTCCCATGGCAAGCAAGCTGTATGAACCGATTTGTCGCACATGACCGATGAAGACGTGACACCCGAGGTCCTGCAAAGGCGCGCCACGTGGTTTGAGCGCTATGCCAGCGTGCTCGCCAGTTCGTCCGTGATCAAAGCCGCCGAAGCGGATCAGCAGCACAGATGCCCCTGCTGTCTGTTTCGGACTCTTCAGGAGCGCGGAGGATTCGAGATATGCGAAGTCTGCTTCTGGGAAGACGACGGCCAGGACGAGCACGATGCCGACACCGTTCGTGGCGGACCGAATGGCAGCCTCAGCCTGAGCGCTGCGCGGCAGAACTTTGCGATCTTCGGCGCGTGCGAGGAGCGCTTCAAGGACAAGGTCAGACCTGCAACCGCCGAGGAAGTGGCGGGAGGTGACGTGGCCAAGTGAAGCTTTGATGATTGAGGGGCTGTCAGGATTTCTGTGTGCGAGGCGGTTGAGATGAATTGGCTATTGGCCGACTCGCTTATCGACTGCCGTGCGCCGGCAGTGTGAATCGCTCTTCGTAGACCACAGCGAATTGGTTCATCGCGGGGCGCCACTCCTTGGCTGCGCGTCCCCAGTCAGCCGTGATG
>NZ_JBFUGN010000658.1:0-3498 GCF_056402895.1 Rhizobacter sp. P3_B12
GTACTGCGCATAGCTCACGGCATGGTGGTCGAGCTGCTGCGCCACCGCGAGCAGCGTCGCCGGCTGCACCATCGGCATGTCGCCCGGCAGCACCAGCCAGCCGGAGGCATCGGAGCAGGCCGCGACGCCCGACGCGATCGAGAAACCCATGCCCAGGCGCTGCGCGCTGACCGGCGAGCCCGATCCGACCGACGGCAGCATCACGATGTCGCGCGTCGCGACATGCGAGGCCGCTTCCTCGGCCAGCACCTCGGTGGCGACGACGATCACCGCCAGGTGCGTCGCGAGCGCATGCCGAAGCGTCGTCCCGAGAACGCTCGATGCACCGAGGCTCTGCGTGAGCTTGTGTTGCGTGCCGCCGAAACGGGAACCCAGTCCCGCGGCGAGCACGACGATCGCCGGCCGCGCCTTCATGAGGCCATCCCTTTCATTGTTGTTCGTCATGGCAGCCGGCGCATCACCGCACGCAAGCCCTTGGTTGCAAGAATGGAATCGTTTGCTTTCGGCGCCTAGTGGGGCGTTCACTTAAGGCATTCCCCGCAGGTATTTTGTTCCCTGCGGGATACTTCGGACATGACCGACATCGCCGACCTCCGCAAAAGCTACGAACGCGCCGAACTCGACGAGAACGCCTCGCGCAGCGACCCGCTGGAGCAGTTCGGCCTGTGGTTCCAGCAGGCCCTCGATGCGAAGCTGCCCGAGCCGAACGCGATGACCCTCGCGACGGTCGGTGCCGACCAGCGCCCGTCGACGCGCATCGTGCTGATCAAGGGCTTCGATGCGCGCGGCCTCGTCTGGTACACCAACTACGACAGCCGCAAGGGCCGCGAACTGGCGGGCCATGCGTGGGCCGCGCTGCAGTTCCACTGGGTCGAGCTGGAGCGCGTGGTGCGCATCGAAGGCCGCGTCGAACGCACCAGCGAGGCCGAGTCGGATGCGTACTTCCAGTCGCGCCCGCTCGATTCGCGGCTGGGCGCCTGGGCGTCGCCGCAGAGCGAGGTGATCGGCTCGCGCGCGGTGCTGGTGGCCAATGCCGCGAAGGCCGCCGCGCGCTACGCGTTGAACCCGCCGCGCCCGCCGCACTGGGGCGGCTTCCGCCTCGTGCCGGACAGCTGGGAGTTCTGGCAGGGCCGCAAGTCGCGCTTGCACGATCGCCTGCGCTACCGGCTGGCCGAAGGCAACTGGCTGCGCGAGCGCCTTGCGCCCTGATCGGCACCCGGCCGGCGCGCCTGCGCCAGCCGGTGCAGCGCGGCGAGGAAGGCCTTGAAGTCGATCGGCTTGGTCCAGTAGTCGTCGAAGCCCGCSTSGCGMGCCCGYGMGAYGTCTTCSGGCATCGCRTTGGCCGACAGCGCGACGATCGTCAGGCCGGCCAGCTCGGGATCGGCCCGCAGGCGSCGCAGCACCTCGRWGCCGTCGAWRTCGGGCAGCTGCATGTCGAYCAGCACCASGTCGGGCCGCGCATGTTGCGCGAGCCGCACGCCCGACACGCCGTCCACCGCCACGGCGAGCTCCACGTGCGCATGGTTCGCGAGCAGCTCCTGCACCAGCAGCACGTTSACCGGGTTGTCCTCGATGTAGAGCAGGCGCAGCGGCGCGGCCGCTGTCGCTGTCGTGGAGACCGGGGCGGCCTCAGCCGACGCGGGAACGGCCTGCTGCGCAGGCTCCGCCGCGGTACCGGCGGCCGCCCGCAGCACGATGCGGAACACGCTGCCGCGGCCGGGCTCGCTCTCGACACCGATCTCGCCGCGCATCAGCTTGACCAGGTGGTGCACGATGGCCAGCCCGATGCCGGTGCCCTGGATCGCCTCGCGCTCCGCGCCCAGGCGGTTGAACGGCTCGAACAGGTGGCGCCGCTGCGCGGCCGACATGCCCCGGCCGTCGTCGCGCACCGTGATCGCCCAGGCCGGACCACCCTGCCAGGCCCCGCGCTCGACCGCCAGCCACACATGGCCGCCGGCACGGTTGTACTTGATGGCATTGCTCATCAGGTTGGCGATCACCTGGCGCACCCGCCGCGGGTCGCCCAGCACCTGGGCCGTCGTCGCCTCGGCCTGCACGCTGACGCCGGCCGCGTCGGCCTGCAGCCGGGTCCATTGCAGCACGTCGTGCAGCGCGGCCTGCAGCGGCACGGCCTCGTGGGCGAGCGGCATGCCGCTCGACTCGATCGACGCGAGGTCGAGCACGTCGTCGATCAGCGCCAGCAGGTGCTGGCCGGCCGAGCGGATGCGCTCCACCCGCTCGGCCTGCGGCGGGCTCAGCGGATCGCCGGCGTCGGCCGACAGCAGTTGCGCGAAGCCGAGCACCGCGTTGAGCGGCGTGCGCAGCTCATGGCTCATGCGSGCCAGGAACTCGCTCTTGGCGCGGCTGGCCTGCTCGGCGGCGGCCTTGTCGCGCAGCGCCTGCTCGGCGCGCTTGCGCTCGGTGATGTCCCAGTTCACGCCGAGGAAGCGTTCGGGCCGGCCCTGCGCGTCGTGCTGCACATGGCCGCGCGTGGCCAGCCAGCGCACCGAGCCGTCGGGCCAGACCACGCGGAACTCGTGCTCGAGCTCGCCGCCCTCGCGCACCGCCTCGTCCATCTTGCGCTGCAGCTCGGCCACGTCGTCGGGGTGGCGCGAGCCGTCGCGCAGCTCGTTCGCGCCGAGCGGTCCGTCGGGGCGGTGGCCGCGCAGCCGGAACATCTGCGCATCCCATTGCGAGGCTTGCGAGCGCAGGTCGCGCTCCCAGGTGCCGATGCCGGCCGATTCGGCGGCGAGCATCGTGCGCTCCTGCACGCGCCGCAGCTGCGCCCGGGTGCTGTGCAGCTCGGTGATGTCGATGTTGACGCCGAAGGCCATCAGCCGGCCGTTGACGCGCTCGCGCCGCGACCAGGCGGACACCCAGCGCACCTCGCCGTCGTCGGCCCGGCGGATGCGGAACTCCGACTGCAACCCCTGCTGCGAGCCGCGCTCGGCGATCTCGTCGTGCGACTGCATCGCCGCGCGGTCGTCCGGGTGCACCAGCTCCTGCATCCAGCGCTCCTCGCTGGGCACGCCGTCCTGCGGGCGCACGCCATAGATGCGGAACATCTGTTCGTTCCACTCGCCCTGCCCCGCCTCGATGTCGACCGTCCAGATACCGACCCCCGCGGCGTTGGTGACCATGTCGATGCGGCGCGCGAAGGCCTGCGCCTGCTCGCGCTCGGCGATCTGCGCACTGCGGTCGAGCGAGACGCCGGACAGCGCGATCGCACGCCCCTGCTCGTCGCGCTCGGCGACGCGGCGCGTCAGCAGGTGGCGATAGCTGCCATCGCCGTTCAGGTAGCGCGCCTCGACATCGACGACGCGGTGCGTCGCGATCGCCTCGTCGGCAGCGCGCAGCACGGCGGCGCGGTCGTCGGGGTGGATGGTCGAGCGCATGTACTCCAGCGTCAGGCCGTCGGGCGGGCGCGGGATGCCCATCACCTGGTAGCCCCAGTCGTTGAAGTAGATGCGCTGCGTCGCCAGGTCGATGCGCCACACC
>NZ_JBFUGN010000659.1:0-3495 GCF_056402895.1 Rhizobacter sp. P3_B12
GCGTGTAGACCAACCAGGCCTCGGCCGTGCCCGCTGCGGTCGGGCGCAGGTCGTCGGGGATCTTGACGGTGAAGGTGCGCGGTGCTTCGCGCGTGGCCTTTTGATAGTCCGTGCCCTGGATGCGGGTCACGTAGTTGTGCACCTCGCGCGAGTCGACCACCGGCCCGTCGAAGCCGAAGTTGTCCCAGTGGTGCAGGTAGTAATAGACGTTGTCCTTCGGCGTGTTGTAGCCAAAGTCCACCCACAGCAATTCATAGTCGGCCGGCGGCAGGCTGTAGGGCGCATAGCTCGCATTGATGACGCTGAGGCCGTCGATGTAGACCTGGATGTCGCCGGTGCCCACGCGCACGTCGAAACTGCGACGCACGTTCGTGAACGCCTGGCGCCCGACCTGGTCCATGGCGACCTTGGCGATGTTGTGCAAGACGCCCTGCATGTCCATCATGCTGACGCTGAACTCCTCACCGGCGGCTCGCAGGCGCAGGATGCCCGCCGGCAGCCCCAGGTCGCCCTCCTGGTCGAAGAAGCTCGCGTGGCCCGTCAGTTCGGTGGGCACGGGGTTGAGATCGAGGTACCACACCGAGCGATTGCTCAGCGGCGAGTCCATGTCGAAGACGATGCGGCGATGGGCACCCTGCTCGATGCGGATCTTCTTGCGGAACCTCTGCGCGGTCTGTGAGCGGTCTCCGGCGCTGACCCAGTCGGGCAAGGTGCCCTGCACGGTGTGCGCATGGAATTGATCGTTGACGAAGAACAGATTGAAGCGCGGGTCGGTGGACACCATCTGCGCGTTGTTCCAGTTCTTCTCGTCGGCGGCGCCCAGCGGAAGATTGAAGTCGTCGAAATGGGTCAGGCTCGCGCGCAGCGCATTGACTCGCGTGGCGTCACCGCCGTTGAACGCGATCTCCGTGGCATTGCTGGTGATCTTGCCTCGTGCGCTCAGGCGCTGCACACGCACCTGGTAGGCGCGGTCGTTGTCCAGCGGCTGGATCTGCACGCGGCGATTGGCGGTGACGAGCCACTTGGCACCCGCCGGCAGTTCCAGCTTGCTCACCGGCGCAGCGGCGGCACTGGGTGAGCCGGTGACCGTGGCCCACGCCGTCGATGCCAGTGAAGAGAGCCGGCTCGTTGCCGAGGTTGATGCAGATGCCGCACGCTTCTTTTCGTTCAGCGCGCGCGCGAGCGGGCTGTCCGGACTCAGGCACAGCCCTTCGGAATCCACGTCGGACAGGATCTGCGCCTTCGCCGAGGCTGCGCTCGCCGTTTGCGGCCACCACACCACCAGGAAGCCCGCGTCGTCGTCGGACGATCCGGACATGGTCCAGAACTGGCCCACCAGGTCATTGGCCTGGTAGTCCATCTCGACCGTCGCGACCCGGTCGTCGCGGTACACGCGAACGACCGGTGCGACGGCCAGCGGGCCAGAAGGCGCCGGCGCGGGGCTCGGCGATGGGGCGGGGACCGGTGGAGCTGGCGCTGGGGCCGGGCCCGGTGCAGGCGCGGGCGCCGGACTGGGGGCCGGTGCGGGTGAAGGAGAAGGGCCCGGTGCAGGTGCAGGTGCCGGTGCCGGCGCAGGGACCGGACCCGGTGCAGGCGCACCACCGACGGGCCCGTTGCCTTCGGCCCCTCCCCCACCACAGGCTGCCAGTGCCACTGCGGTCAAGAGACAAAGAAGTTGGTTCTGTCTGGTGGCTGTCAGCGACTTCATGGATGGTTCTCCTCCGGGTGTTCTGTGACTGAGCGCTCGGGCCCTTGAAGGGCTCTGGGAGTCTGCGCAGCGGCGATTCCAATTGATTCCAATATATTGACTAACACGCGTTAGGAAATAACTAACTCGTGTCAGATGTGTACGTCTGTCACCGTCCAGCGAGTGCCGAGGAGCACACCGTGCACTGGCGCTGCTGCCCTTGATGGGCTCTTGGCGATCAGGGGAGCGCTTGGGACAGGGCCGGGCGTGGCACGCAAGCGCGCAGGGTTGCGCGCTGAGCCGGAATCGGATCAAGCCGCATGCGGAAGCTGCAGGTCGAGGGCCGGGACGCGGCGTTGCAATGCGTTACCTTGGCTGTCGAACAGATGCAGTGCAGCGGCGGGCAACGCAATCGCCAGCAGCTGGCCCGCCTCGGCATGGGCATGGCCGGGAGCCTTGACAACCAGCGGCTCGTTGGCGACGCTGGTGTGGAGGTAGAGGTAGGTCGACTCGCCGAGCCGCTCCTGCCACTGCACCTGGCGCACGACGTGCTGTGTGGCGGTGCCGAGCTCGGCATGCTCGGGGCGCAGGCCGACCGTGACGGCCTGCCCGGGCTGCAACGCGCTGGCATCGACCAGCACATCGATTTCTTCGCTGCTGTTCAGGCGCACGCGCGCGCGGTCGGCGCGGCCCTCCACCAGCACGCCGGGCAGGAAGTTCATCTTCGGCGAACCCATGAAGCCGGCGACGAAGGTGTTGCGCGGGCTGTGATACAGCTCGAGCGGCGTGCCGCATTGCGCCACGCTGCCTTCGCGTGCCACCGCGTCGCCGGTATTGAGCAGCAGGATGCGGTCTGCCAGCGTCATGGCCTCGACCTGGTCGTGCGTGACGTAGACCGTGCTCGCGCGGCCGAAATCGCGATGGATCTTCGCGATCTCGAATCGCGTCTGCACGCGCAGCGCAGCGTCGAGGTTCGACAAGGGTTCATCGAACAGGAACACGCCTGGTTCGCGCACGATGGCGCGGCCGATCGCGACGCGCTGGCGCTGCCCGCCGGAAAGCGCCTTGGGTTTGCGGTCGAGCAGGTGTTCGAGCTGCAGCACGCGGGCGGCCTGCAGCACCTTGGCGTGGATCGTCGCCTTGTCGAGCCTGGCCAGGCGCATGCCGAAAGCCACGTTGTCGTAGACGGTCAGGTGGGGAAACAGCGCGTAGCTCTGGAACACCATCGCCACACCCCGGCCCGCCGGCGGCACGTCGTTCATGCGATGCCCACCGATCAGCAAGTCGCCGGCACTGATCTCCTCCAGCCCCGCGATCATCCGCAGCAGCGTCGACTTGCCGCAACCCGACGGTCCGACGAAGACGCAGAATTCGCCCTGCGCGACGTGCAGGCTCACGTCGCGGAGCACGTCCGCGCCAGCGCCGTAGGTCTTGGAGACCGATTGAAGCTCGATGCCGGCCATGCAGGCGCTCCTGTCAGTTCTTCACGAGCTGGTTGGCCTGCGCGTTGGCTGCCTTCAGCGCTGAAGCCGCATCTGCCTTGCCGATGAGCACCGATTCGATGGCCCCGGTCATCACGTCGTTGATCTCCGAACCGCGGTCGGCGATCGGGGTGAGGAAGGTCCTGGACTGCGCCATCGTCAGAAAGGCCGATGAGTCGACGCCCTTCTTCTGCTGTGCTTCGATCGCCTTTTCGGCCATGCCCTTGATGGCCGGAAAGACCACGCCGTAGTTCGCGACCACCCCCTGGCAGTCGGCCGAGCCGAGGTACTTGACCCACTTCCAGGCTTCTTCCTTGACCTTGGAGC
>NZ_JBFUGN010000660.1:0-3492 GCF_056402895.1 Rhizobacter sp. P3_B12
GATCGACGACCGCTTCGCGAAGCCGCAGGTGCGCGGGCTGTTGCCGGCGTGGTGGCACGTCGGCTTCGAACCCGCCGCGCCGCCGTTGCGCGACGCGGCCGAGTTCAGCGACCAGGCGGCTTACTGAACGGTTTCCTTCGCCGCGGCCTTGGCCTTCTTGGCGTGGCTCTTCGCCTTGGCCTTGTGCACCTTGGCCTTGGTCTTGTGCACGGTGCTCGACGGCTCGTCGGTCACGGCGCCCTTGACGTTCTCGGTGCCTTGCTTGGCGGTCTCGGCGGTCGCCTTGGCGCCTTCTTTGACGGCGGTGCCGGCCTGCGCGAAGGCGGCGCCTGCCGCGAACAGCAAGGCGAGGATGGATATGAGTTTCTTCATGGGTGTTCTCCTGGATGGAGTTCGTATCATCGGCGCCCGCAGCCGGTGACCGGATCGGACGCAGGCGCCACTCGGTGTAGGACCGACGGCAGTTCTGGAATTCACGCGCCCATCGGGCCTGTAAGTTGCTTTACAGTCCGCGAAGTTTTCTGAAACCCTGTTTTCATGACCGCGACACCTCCTTCCGCCGGTTCTGCCCGTTCTGCCCACTGGGCGGGCCGATTCGCCAGCCTGCCGGTGCTGCAGCAGGTGGCCGCCGGCATTCCGGCGATGCCCGCCGCGATGCAGCGCATGGGCCAGGCCGTGCTGGCGCACCCTTTCAGGGCGGCCACGCTCAACATCGATGAATTCGCCGGCGAGGTGGCGGTGTCGATCGCGACCGCCAACCGCTTTGCCCGCGCGCTGAACTTTGCCGGCTACCCGCAGTTCCGTGCCGAGCTGGCGCGCGGCTTCGAGGCCATCCTGGCGCCGGTCGAGAGCCTGCGCAGCAACCTGAAGCAGCCCACCGGGACGCAGCAGGCGATGGTGGCTTCGCTGCGCGAGACGGCGGCGAACCTCGAACACACGCTGCAGGCCCTGCAGCACCAGCCCTGCGAGCAGGCCGTCTCGCTGATCGCCGAGGCCGAGCAGGTGCTGACGCTCGGCTGGGGCAGCAGCGCGYATCTCGCCGGCGTGCTGCAGCACGAGCTGGAGCCGCTGTGCTCGCGCGTCGGCAGCCTGGCGCAGGCGGGCGGGCCCTCGCATGCGGCGCGGCAGCTGGTCAAGCGCGGGCCGCGCGACCTGCTGATCGCGCTGGCCTTTCCGCGCTATGTCGAAGACACCGTCGCGTTGACGCGCCTCGCCCGCGAGCGCGGCGTCAAGGTGCTGGCGCTGACCGACGAGCCGTCGTCGCCGCTGGTGCCGCTGGCCGACGTCACGCTGTATGCGCACGTCAGCCGCCAGGTGGCGCCCACCTCGAACGCCACCGTGCTGGCGCTGCTCGAGGCGCTGGTGGCTGCCCTCGCGCACCGCACCGAGGGCGCGGTGCAGCGCGCCGAAGAAATGGCCCGCGGCGTGCTGCCGTGGCTGCAGGTGGCGCCGGGGAGCGTGCGATGAGTTTTTCGACGACACCGGCAGTGATTGCCATCCATGGCGGCGCCGGCACGCTGTCGCGCGCGTCGATCTCGGCCGAGCAGCAGGACCGCTACCGCGCCGCGCTCGACGAGATCCTGCGCAGCACGCAGGCGATGCTTGCCGACGGTGCCGCGGCGATCGACGTCGTCACCGAGGCGGTGCGCCAGCTCGAGGAATGCCCGCTCTTCAACGCCGGCCGCGGCGCGGTCTACACGGCAGACGGCCGCCACGAGCTCGATGCCTGCGTGATGCGCGGCAGCGACCTGGCTGGCGGGGCGGTGGCCGGCGTGCGCACGCTGCGCAACCCGATCCTCGCCGCGCGCGCGGTGATGGAGGCCGGCGGCCCGGTGCTGCTGATCGGCCCCGGTGCCGAGCAGTTCGCGGCGGAACGCGGCTGCGAGACGGTGGCGCCGGAGTGGTTCGACACGCCGGAGCGCTTCGCGCAACTGCAGGCGATGCAGGCCAGCGATCGCACCGCGCTCGACCACGATGGCGCGAGCCAGCTGGCCCCCACGGTCCCTGCGCCGCTCGACGAGCGCGACAAGTTCGGCACCGTCGGCGCGGTCGCGCTCGATGCGCACGGGCACCTGGCCGCCGCCACCTCGACCGGCGGCATGACGAACAAGCGCCCCGGCCGCGTCGGCGATTCGCCGCTGATCGGCGCCGGCTGCTATGCGAACGACCGCACGGTGGCGGTGTCGTGCACCGGCGTCGGCGAGGCCTTCATGCGCGGGCTCGCTGCCTACGACGTGTCGGCGCTGGTCGAGTACGTCGGGCTGCCGCTGCGCTTCGCCGCGAAGCGCGTCGTGATGGACAAGCTGCCGCCGCTCGGCGGCCGCGGCGGGTTKATCGCCGTCGATGCGCGCGGCAACGTCGCGCTGCCGTTCAACACCGAGGGCATGTACCGCGGCTGGGCCCGCGTCGGCGAAGCGCCGGTGTCTGCCATCTACGCCGACGAAGCGGGGCCCGAATCGACATGACCGAGACGATCCCCACACGACGCGTGCTCGACGTGCGCAACCTCAGCGTCAGCTTCGCCATCGAAGGCGGCCGGCTGCAGGCGGTGCGTGCACTCGATTTCCACGTCGATGCCGGCGAGACGCTGGCGATCGTCGGCGAGTCCGGCTCGGGCAAGTCGGTGTCGTCGCTCGCGCTGATGCGCCTGGTCGAGCACGGCGGCGGCCGCATCGACAGCGGCGAGATGTGGCTGACCCGCCGCGACGGCGAGCGCGTCGACCTGGCAAAGGCCGATGGGCGCCGCATGCGTTCGCTGCGCGGCGCGGACCTCGCGATGGTCTTCCAGGAGCCGATGACCTCGCTGAACCCGGTCTTCACCGTCGGCCAGCAGGTTGCCGAATCGATCCGCCTGCACCAGGGCCGCTCGCAGCGCGAGGCGATGGCCGAGGCGCTGCGCCTGTTCGACCTGGTGCGCATCCCCGAGGCGCGCGAGGTGCTGGGCCGGCACCCGCACCAGCTSTCGGGCGGCATGCGCCAGCGCGYGATGATCGCGATGGCGCTSGCCTGCSRGCCGMSGCTGCTGATCGCCGACGAGCCGACCACCGCGCTCGACGTGACGATCCAGGCGCAGATCCTCGCGCTGATCCAGCAGCTGCAGCACGAGCTGTCGATGGGCGTGATCTTCATCACCCACGACATGGGCGTGGTCGCCGAGATCGCCGACCGCGTGCTGGTGATGCGGCGCGGCGACAGGATCGAATCGGGCGACTGCCGCGCGCTGTTCGCGCAGCCGCAGCAGCCCTACACGAAGGCGCTGCTGGCAGCGGTGCCGCAGCTGGGGGCCATGCACGGCCAGGACCTGCCGGCGCGCTTCGCACTGCCTGGCGATGAAGTGGTGGCCGCCACGCACCAGGTCACCATGCCCGACAGCGTGCGCGCCGACCTGCCGCCGGTGCTGTCGGTGCAAGGCCTCGTCACGCGCTTCCCGCTGCGCAGCGGCATCCTCGGCCGCGTGAAGCGCCAGGTGCATGCCGTCGAGCAGATCAGCTT
>NZ_JBFUGN010000661.1:0-3488 GCF_056402895.1 Rhizobacter sp. P3_B12
GTCCTGGCTGGCGCGCGACAGCTTGCGCACGCGCCGCCCGAAGTACAGCGACGGCAGCACCACGATCACCAGGATGCCCAGCACCTGCGTCATCACCAGCGGGTTGGTGATGATCAGCATCAGCATCGCGCCCAGGCCCATCACCGTGTTGCGCAGCCCCATGCTGAGGCTGGAGCCGACGACGGTCTGCACCAGCGTCGTGTCGGTGGTCAGCCGCGACAGCACCTCGCCGGTCTGCGTGGTCTCGAAGAACTCCGGGCTCTGCTCGATGACGTGGGCGTAGACGGCACTGCGCAGGTCGGCCGTGACGCGCTCGCCGAGCCAGGTCACCATGTAGAAGCGGGCCGCCGAGAACACGCCGAGCGCCGCGCCGACGCCGAACAGCGCGAAGAAGTGGCCGCGCAGCGCCAGCAGGCGCTCGCCCGGATCGGAGGCGACCAGCCCCTGGTCGATCAGCGATTTCAGCGCGGCCGGGAACACCAGCGTCGCGACCGCCGCCATCACCAGGAAGACGACCGCCAGCCCGATGCGCCCCCAGTAGGGCCGCAGGAACGGCAGCAGCCCGCTGAGGGATCGAACGTCGCGACCGGGCGCTGGTGTGGGGGAGTTGGGCATCGGGGGTGTCCGTGGGACAGGCTGCGGCAAAAAACCGCCACGCACTGTAGCTGAACCCGGCTGAACCCGGCCAGGGCAAAGGCGGCCTTGACAATGACTGCCTAAGCAAATAAAGTCCAGGCATCGAGATAGCCAACGGACCCCATCCGACCGCCATGAGCCGCAGCCCCGTCCCCGCCGATTTCTACAACCGCGACGCGTACTGCGCCGAGGAGAGCGTGGGCTACCTGATGAAGCGGATCATGCTGTCGATCAGCTCCCAGGTCGACAGCAAGCTGGGCGCGCACGGCCTGACCAGCGCGCAGTGGGGCCCGCTGTTCAAGGTCTTCCACTCGGGCCACGGCAAGGCGACGGTCGCCGAGCTGGCGCGCTGGCTGCAGGCCGATGCGGGCGCCACCACGCGCCTGCTCGACCGGCTGGAGCGCAAGGGCCTGTGCAAGCGGGTGCGCAGCACCGAAGACCGCCGGGTCGTCGAGATCGAGCTGACGCCGGAAGGCGAGGCCTCGATCGCCGAGGTCCCTGCCGTCCTGGCCGAGGTGCTCAATGCCCATCTGGCCGGTTTCTCGAAGACCGAATGGCAGGCGCTGAAGCTGTACCTGCAGCGCATGCTGGCCAACGGAGAGGCGTTGCGCGACGAGACCTGATCTCCCTCGCGCAACCCCCAAAGACAAACAAAAGTTGAACGAGGTGGACCCATGCCATCCCAATGCCTGCCTGAGCAAATACAGCCGAAACAATCATCTGACAGAAAGTCTGGTCTCATGTCCGCGATCCCTTCCCTGCAGACCCTGCGCTCGCACCGCGAGCTTCCGGCGCTGACCGCGCTGGTGGTGGCCCTGGCGTCCACGCTGGTGCTGACGCTGGCCGGCTGCGCCAGCACCAACGGCATCGCGCCGGGCGCGAAGCTGGTCGAGCCGGCCGCGGTCGGCCTGGCCGAGAAGGCCGACGCCGCCTCGCCGGCGGTGGACGCCAGCTGGTGGCAATCGTTCGGCGACCCTTCGCTGAACGGCCTGGTCGACAAGGCGCTGACCGGCAGCCCGAGCCTCAAGGTGGCGCAAGCGCGCATCACGCGGGCTCAGGCCGCGATCGACAACGTGGCGGCGGCCGACGGCCTGCAGGTCACCGGCCAGTTCGATGCCACCCGCCAGCGCTTCACCGAGAACGGCCTGGTGCCGCCCCCGATCGGCGGCACGATGCAGACCACCGCGACGCTGCAGGCCGCTGCCTCGTGGGAGTTCGATTTCTTCGGCCGCAACCGCGCCGCGCTCGACGCCGCCCTCGGCAGCCAGCGTGCGCAAGAGGCCGAGCTGCAGGCCGCCCGCGTGCTGCTGGCCGCCAACGTCTCGCGCAACTACGTGCAGCTGGCGCGCCTGCTCGAGCAGCGCGATGTCGCGACCCGCTCGCTGCAGCAGCGCGACGACATCCTCGCGCTGATCCGCCAGCGCGTGCAGGCCGGGCTCGACACCACCGTCGAGCTGCGCCAGGGCGAGGGCGCCTTGCCCGAAACCCGCCAGCAGGTCGAGGCGCTGAACGAGCAGATCGCGCTGACCCGCCACGCGCTGGCCGCGCTGACGGCGCAGGCGCCGAACGCGCTCGACACGCTGAGCCCGCGCCTGCAGCCGGTGCAGGCCGTGCCGCTGCCGGCCAACGTGCCGGCCGACCTGCTGGGCCGCCGCGCCGACATCAGCGCCGCGCGCTGGCGTGTCGAGGCGGCCACCAGCGACGTCAAGTCCGCGCGCGCCCAGTTCTACCCGAACGTCAGCCTCACGGGCTTCGCCGGCTTCTCGAGCATCGGCCTGGACAACCTGCTGAAGTCCGACAGCCAGCAGTACGGCATCGGCCCGGCGATCCGCCTGCCGATCTTCGACGGCGGCCGGCTGCGCGCCAACCTGCGCGGCAAGTCGGCCGACCTCGATGCCGCGATCGAGAGCTACAACGCCGCCGTGCTCGACGCGGTGCGCGACGTGGCCGACCAGATCAGCTCGCTGCAGTCGATCGAGCGCCAGCAGAAGGAACAGGCCAATGCCCAGGCCTCGGCCGAAGCGGCCTACGACATCGCGACGCAGCGCTACAAGGCCGGCCTCGGCACCTACCTGGTCGTGCTGAACGCCGAGTCGACGGTGCTGACGCAGCGCCGCCTGGGCACCGACCTGAAGGCGCGCGCGCTCGACACGCAGGTGGCGCTGATCCGCTCGCTGGGCGGCGGCTATGTGGCCGCGCCGTTGCGCAGCGCGCAGGCCTCCTGATCCCGACCCGATTTCGTACAAACACAGCAAGACCTCGGAGAACCTTTCATGACCTCCCCGCAAGACAACACCGCTCCCGCAGTCACCGGCAACCCGACCCGCAAGAAGGCCCTGACCGCCGTGGCCGCCGCCGTCGCCGTGATCGGCGTGGCCTACGGCGCCTACTACGCGCTGGTGCTGAACCACTACGAGACGACCGACAACGCCTACGTGCAGGGCAACGTCGTGCAGCTGACCCCGCAGGTCGGCGGCACCGTGCTCGCGATCAATGCCGACGACACCGACTTCGTGAAGGCCGGCCAGCCGCTCGTCAGGCTCGACCCGGCCGATGCRCAGGTCGCGCTCGACCAGGCCGAAGCCCAGCTCGCGCAGACGGTGCGCGAGGTGCGCACGCTGTTCGCGAACAACTCGACGCTGAAGGCGCAGATCGCGCTGCGCGAGGCCGACCTGGCCCGTGCGCAGGCCGACCTGCAGCGTTCGCAGGACGACGTGAACCGCCGCGCCCCGCTGGTCGCGAGCGGCGCTGTCGGCAAGGAAGAGTTCAACCACGCGAACGCGCAACTCGCCGCGTCGAAGAGCGCCGTCGCGGCCGCGCAATCGGCCTCGCTGGCCGCGCGCGAGCAGCTC
>NZ_JBFUGN010000662.1:0-3467 GCF_056402895.1 Rhizobacter sp. P3_B12
CCCAGTGCCTGACCCCGTTGGCGCCCAGGTTGTAGTAGGTCTCGGGGCGCAGGCCGTTGTAGCCGGGCTCGTTGTTGCCGAGCGGCGCCATCACGCGGTCGGGGCGCTGGCCGTCCGGATAGAGCCAGCCCAGCACGTTGTCGAGCGAGCGGTTCTCCAGCATCAGGTAGACGATGTGCTTGATGCGCGACGGCACGTTGTTCTGCACACCGAACAGGATGCCGTCGCTCGTCATGAAGACGTTCGTGTACCCGTTCCAGCCGCCGCGGCCCACGAGGTGCGCGCCGCGCCATTCTTCGGTGCCGTCCTCCCAGCCCTTGTGCTGGTACCAGTAGAGGTTGCCGTCGGGCGTGATGCCGTACAGCGTGCCGTCGCTGGTGGCGAACACGCTGGTGTACTGGCGCCAGCCGCCGCGCCCGACGAGGTTCTTGCCGGTCCAGCGCTCGCTGCCGTCCTGCCAGCCGTCGTGGCGGTACCAGTAGAGGTCGCCGTCGGGCGTGATGCCGTAGAGCACGCCTTCGCTGGTGGCGCACACGCTGACGTACATGCCCCAGCCGCCGGCGCCGACGAGCTGTCGTTCGCTCCACCGCTCGGTGCCGTCCTGCCAGCCTTCATGGTGATACCAATAGAGGTTGCCGTCCCAGCCGACGGCGTAGAGGATGCCGTCGCTGGTGGCGAAGACGGTCCGGTAGTCGGCCCATCCACCCCGGCCGACGACCGTGCTCTCCCAGCGCTCGGTGCCATCCTGCCAACCGGCGTCGCGGTACCAGTGCAGGTTGCCGTCCCAGCCGATGGCATAGACGATGCCGTCGCTGGTCGCGAAGACGGACTTGTATTCCTGCCATCCACCGCGGCCGACGAGGTTCTTGCCGGTCCATCGCTCGGTGCCGTCTTTCCAGCCATCGTGGCGATACCAGTAGAGGTTGCCCAGGGTGGAGTTGGCATCGATGCTCATGATCGGCCTCGCCGAGAGTGGATGAGTGCACATTCTCGGGAGCAGGTCGGCGCGGGGATACATGCCGGGCCTGAAGACTTCTGAAATCGCGTCAGCCGGCCGGCGCGAACCCGCCGTCGAAGGTGTTGCGCACCTCGAGCCGTTGCTTCAGCAGCCCGGCCTCGAGGTAGAAATCGGCGGTGGCCTGCTGGTCGGCCAGCACCTGGGCGTCGACCGCGATCCAGCGCTGCTGGCGACGCTCGAACTGCAAGCGCGCCGCCTCGGGCGGGATGCCGATGATGCGGGCGAGCGCGGCCGAGAACTCCGGCACGTGCTGGTACGACCAGCGCTGCGCGCGCACCACGCGCTGCGCGAAATCCTGCAGCACGGGGCGCTTGGCGGCGATCGCGCTGTCGGTGGCGGCCAGGAAGCTCAGGCCCGACGACAGCCCGCGGCCGTTGACCAGCACGCGGGCGTGGCCTGCCGTCTCGGCCAGCGCGGTGTAGGGCTCCCAGGTGGCCCAGGCGTCGACCGAGCCCTGCGTCAGCGCGAGCTTGGCCTCGGCCGGCGGCAGGAAGCGGAAGGTGTCGGCATCGGCCTTCAGCCCGGCCGAGGCGAGGGCCTTCAGCGCGATGTGGTGGCCGATCGAACCGCGGTTGGTCGCGATGTGCTTGCCTTTCAGGTCGGCCGCCGTTTTGAGCGGCGAGTCGGGGCGCACCAGCACCGCGGTGCCGTACGGGTCGGAGCGGTTCACGCCGATCGCCTTCACCCGCACGCCGTTCGACAGCGCGAAGATCAGCGGCGCATCGCCGATCGGGCCAAGGTCGACCGCCTCGGCGTTCAGCGCTTCGGCCAGCGGCGCAGCGGCCGGGAACTCGGCCCACTGGATGTCGTAGGCGAGGCCTTGCAATTCGTTCGCGGCCTCGAGCAGCGCGCGCAGGCCGCCTTTCTGGTCGCCGGCCTTCAGCAACGGGCGCGCGGCGGCGCGCACGGTGCCTGCGCCCAGGGTGGCTGCGGTACCGATCAGCAGGTGGCGCCGGGTGATGGAGGGGGGCATGTCGTGCTCCTTCACGCGGCACGCCGGTTGCCGGCGGCGAGCCGCTCGGCCACCAGCTGGCGCGTGCGCGGGATCAGTTCGCGGCCGTAGTCGATCGCGTCTTCCAGCGGATCGAAGCCGCGGATCAGGAAGGTGGTGACGCCGAGCGCGTGGTAGTCGAGGAAGGCCTCGGCCACCTGCTCGGGCGTACCGACCAGCGCGGTGCTGTTGGAGCGGCCGCCGGTCTCCTGCGCGATGGCAGTCCACAGCCGTTGGTCGACGCGCGAGCCTTTGGCCGCGGCCGCCAGCAGGCGCTGCGCACCCACGCTCTGCTGCGGCCCGCCGCGGCTGTAGCCGGCCTGCACGCGCAGCCGGCGGGTGTCTTCGAGGATGCGCTCGGCGCGCGCCCAGGCCTGGTCTTCGGTCTCGGCGAGGATCGGGCGGAACGACACCGAGAAGCGCACGCTGCGCCCATGCTTCGCCGCCTCGGCGCGCACGCGGCCGGTCAGCTCGGCCACCTGGTCGAGCGATTCGCCCCACAGCGCGTAGACATCGGCATGCTTGCCGGCGACCGGAATCGCCGCATCGGAGGCGCCGCCGAAGTAGATCGGCACGTGCGGCTGCTGCAGCGGCTTCACCTCGGAGAAGCCGGCCTGGAAGCGGTAGTGCTGGCCATCGTGGTCGAAGGGCTTGTCCTCGGTCCAGATGCGGCGCAGCACCGTCAGGTATTCGTCGGTGCGCTCGTAGCGCTGGTCGTGCGTCAGCCAGTCGCCGTCGCGCTTCTGCTCGTCGTCGGAGCCGCCGGAGATGAAGTGCACGCCCAGGCGCCCGCCGCTGAACTGGTCCAGCGACGCGATCTGGCGTGCCGCGAGCGTCGGCGCGGTGAAGCCCGGCCGGTGCGCCAGCATGA
Organism: Rhizobacter sp. P3_B12; assembly: GCF_056402895.1. Classification (NCBI taxonomy): domain Bacteria; kingdom Pseudomonadati; phylum Pseudomonadota; class Betaproteobacteria; order Burkholderiales; family Sphaerotilaceae; genus Rhizobacter; species Rhizobacter sp. P3_B12. The sequence goes on from NZ_JBFUGN010000662.1 coordinate 2,881, forward strand.
AGTGGATGCGCTCGGTGTGCGCCGCCGCGTACGAGATCGTCAGCGTGGCGCTCGGACCGGTGGAGTGGTGCGGCACCAGGATGCGGTCGAACCCGGCCTGCTCGTGCGCCTGCGCGAAACGGCGCACGTAGTCGCGGTCGATCGCCGGGCCTTGCGCGGCGTGCGTCTCCGAGACTTTCTGGGTCTGGATCATGCCGATGAATTCGATGCTCATTGCGGTGTCCTGCGGTCGGAAGATGACGAAGGAGGACGGTAGCGGCGAGGGCGCGAGCGTCGCAAATAATCATTTCAGGGCTGGATATGCGATCTGCATGATTCGCAGAAGGCACCTGCGCGTGTAGCCTGTGCGGCGTGGTCCCCGTTTGCGACCACGAAGGAGATTCGACGATGCGAACCGACCCTGGCGACCGTGCGCTGCAGGACTTCATCGAGCAGGTCTCGCGCCGGCTCGACGAACGCACCGACGAGGCGGCCGTACGCCGCGACATCGGCGCGCTGCTGGCCGACCTGGTCGCGCACGACGACTGGCTGCCGGCCTCGCATGCGCAGCCCGGTGCCGACCGCTACCGGCAGTACCTGCTGCACCG